>NZ_JASJXJ010000018.1:0-34413 GCF_035018685.1 Cryobacterium sp. RTC2.1 | reverse complement strand
TGGTGATCCTGCTCGCAACCGCGGGGGCCGCGCTCGCCTCGGCAGCCGTCGCCCCCGCATCCGCCCAGCCGTTCGCGCACTGGGCGTTCGGTGCCGTCACCCTGCTGCTCGTCCTGCTCGCCACCCGCGGACGGCCCGGCCCGGCCTGGGCCGGCTACGGCCTGCTCGTCGCGGTCGGCCTCGGCTGGGCGCTTCTGAACGGGCTGGGCGTCGCCGACGGCCTCACCCTCGTGGTGCGGCACGCCGCCACCCTGCTCGCCGGGGCGGTCTTCGCCGTCGGGCTCACCCGTTCGACCCGCACCCTCGCCGTGCTCAACCGGGAGCGCGCGGTCTCCATCGCGACGACCGCGAGCGCCGAAGCGGGTGTCACCGAACGGGAATCGGAACTCGCCCGAGTGAACGCGCTCGCCCGGCCTGCCCTCGAGCGCCTGGCCGGCGGGGAAGACCTCGATCCGCCGCTCCGCGCCGAGTGCCTCATCGTCGAGGCCACCCTGCGCGACGCCATCCGGGCCAGGACGCTCTTCGTCGAACCCGTGATCACCGCCGCCCGCGCCGCACGGCTCCGCGGCGTCGACGTCACCCTGCTCGACGACTCCGGCGGACGGCCCCCCGAGGCGCTCGCCGCGGTCGCGGGCCTCGTCGCCGGCCAGCTCGATCTGCTCGACGCCGGTCGCCTCACCGCGCGGCTCCTCCCGCCCGGCCGTGACGACGTCGCTTCCCTCGTCGTCGAGTCCACGGGCACCCGGATGCTGACGGTTTCGCCGGTCGGAAAGCTCCGCACCCCCTGATCGTGGGTCTGTCCCGGACTCGAACGCGGGGTTAGCGTTGGGCGTTACCAACTTTCCCGGGCGTGGATAGATTTGCTGCGTGCGCTCGCGGTTCTCTGCAGCTTCAGCCGGCGGGGGAGGATCACGTGGCTTCACTGACCGAGATTCTCATCCTGCACGGGCTGCTGCCGATCGAGAAGCTCGACACCCTCATGGCCGGTGACCCGGCCGACGAAAGCGCCGTGCGTGCACTCGTCGACTCCGGGGTGATCACCGAGGCGCAGTTCGCCCGTGCCCGCGCCGAGCAGGCCGGCCTCGCCTTCGTCGAACTGATCGACTTCCCCGTCGACCGGCTCGCCGTCGCCCTCGTCACCCCGGCAATGAGCCGCAGGCACCAGGTGCTGCCGATCGCGATCGAGGGCGGCCGCCTCGTGCTCGCCATGGTCGACCCCGGCAACGTGTTCGCGATCGACGACGTGCGCGAGTCCGCGCGGATGCGGGTCATCCCGGTCGTCGCCGAGAAGAATGACCTGCTCGCCGCGATCGCCCGCTACCACCGCGCCGACGACGAGCTCAGCAACCTCACCACCACCATGGAAGACGAGCAGGCCACCGTCGAGGCCGCATCGGCTTTCGGCGTTTCCGACTCGCTCGACGACGACGCCCCGATCGTGCGCTTCGTCAACCTCCTCGTCAGCCAGGCCATCCAGGACAAAGCCTCGGACATCCACATCGAGCCCGCCGAGCACAACCTGCGGGTGCGGTACCGCATCGACGGGGTGCTGCACGAGATGCAGCGGGCGCCCAAGAGCATCCAGAACGGCGTCATCTCGCGCCTCAAGATCATGAGCGACATCGACATCGCCGAGCGTCGGAAGCCCCAGGACGGCCGGATGTCGGTCAGCCACGCCGGCCGCCAGATCGACCTCCGCGTGGCGACCCTGCCCACGGTCTGGGGCGAGAAGATCGTCATGCGAATCCTCGACAACTCCTCGACGACGATGGACCTGCACGACCTCAACCTGCTCGAGCACAACTACGAGGCGTACAGGAAGTCGTACACGAAGCCCTACGGGATGATCCTCGTCACGGGCCCGACCGGGTCCGGCAAGTCGACCACCCTGTACACAACCCTGAATTCGGTTGCCCGCCCGGAGATCAACGTGATCACGGTCGAGGACCCCGTCGAGTACCGGATGAAGGACATCAACCAGGTGCAGGTGAACCCCAAGGCGGGGCTCACCTTCGCGAGCGCGCTGCGGTCCATCCTCCGCAGCGACCCCGACGTCGTGCTCCTCGGCGAGATCCGCGACCACGAGACCGCGCAGATCGCCATCGAGGCGTCTCTCACCGGCCACCTCGTGCTCTCGACCCTGCACACCAACGACGCCCCGAGCGCGATCACGCGCCTGACCGAGATGGGTATCGAGCCCTTCCTCGTCGGCTCCGCCCTCGACTGCGTTGTCGCCCAGCGCCTCGCCCGCCGCCTCTGCGACCGCTGTAAGGCCCCCGCAGAGGTCACCGTCGAGCGCCTGAACCAGCTGCGCTTCGGGTTCGACCCGACCCAGCCGCTGCCGGTGCTCTACCAGCCCATCGGCTGCCAGAACTGCTCGAAGACCGGGTACCGAGGCCGGCTCGCCGTGCACGAGGTCATGACGGTCTCCGAGAACATCGAACGGCTCGCCGTCGACCGCGCCTCGAGCGCGGACATCGGCCGGGCCGCCCGGTCGGAGGGAATGATTTCCCTCCGTGATGACGGCTGGGAGAAGGTCCGCATGGGCCTGACCTCGATCGAAGAGATTCTGCGAGTTGTTGCATAGCGCTCGTCGCATGCCGAAAGGAAAGAACGCATGGACAAGCCCATCTATGAAATTCCGGCCGTCGAGCCGGGAGAGAACGTCTCCTGGTGGGACCAGATCGCGGCCGGCCCCGCCGAGAGCGCTGCCCTCGAGAAGGCGGATGCCGAGCGCACCGCCGCCGAGCAGGTCGCGGCCGAGCGCACCGCACGCCTCCAGGCCGCGGTCGACAGCGCGGCGGCCGAACGTCGCGGCGCCGGAATCGACGAAACCGGCGGCCACGGCTTCGAACGCCGCAGCGTCCGTCGCGCCGAACCCGATTTCGCCCCGGCGCCCCTCCAGGGATTCGCGGCCCCGGCGGCATCCGCTGACGAGGACCTCGACGACATCGATGTGAACCAGGCCGAACCGCCCCGCTCCGCGATCGACTACACGCTTCCGCTCCCGGTAGCGGCCCCGTACACGCTCCCGCAGCCGGTGGCCGCACCGCACACTCCCCTGGGCACGCAGCCGATGGAGCCGCCCACCGGGACACCTTTCGTCGTTCCCTTCGTTGTGCCCACTGCCGCCCCCGAGCAGGAGCATCTCGCCGACCCGGCGCTGACCCCGCCGCAGCCGTACGTCTCGCATAACACACGCCCGGCCGGTCGCCGCGCCGCGATCCAGGCCGAGCCGGAGACCCACACCGAAGGCGCCCGCCCGCATTCCGCCGTGCACGTCGGCCCCGACGGCCGCCCCGCCGACCAGGACCTGATCGACGCCCTCCACCTCGTGCTCGAGCTCGAGGCATCCGACCTGCACATCACCGTCGGCGCCCCGCCCACGATCCGCATCGACGGCGCCCTGCGCCCGATCGAGGGCCTCCCGGCCTGGATGCCGGAGAAAGTCAGGACGGCCCTCGAGAGCATCATCTCGCCCGCAGACCTCGCACGATTCGAGGACGACCGCGAGCTCGACTTCGCGTACACCGCCGCCGGCGCCCGGTTCCGGGTGAACTTCTACCACCAGCGCAACTCGATCGGTGCAGCCTTCCGGCTCATCCCGCGCGAGATCAAGCCGCTCAAGGAACTCGGCGTGCCCGAGTCCGTCGGCCGCTTCTCTCTCCTGCCCCGCGGCCTTGTCCTGGTCACCGGGCCCACCGGTTCCGGTAAGTCCACGACCCTCGCCGCGATGGTCGACCTCGCCAACAGCACGAGGCCCGACCACATCGTGACGGTCGAGGACCCGATCGAGTTCCTGCACAAGCACAAGAAGTCGCTCGTCAACCAGCGCGAGGTCGGCCACGACACTAAGAGCTTCGCCGCCGCGCTCAAGCATGTGCTGCGCCAGGACCCCGACATCATCCTGATCGGTGAGCTCCGGGACCTCGAGACCATCTCGGTGGCCCTCACCGCCGCCGAGACCGGCCACCTCGTCTTCGCGACCCTGCACACCCAGGACGCCGCTCAGACGATCGACCGCATGATCGACGTGTTCCCGCCGCACCAGCAGGGTCAGATCCGCACCCAGCTCGCGGCGACCCTGCGCGGCGTGGTTTGCCAGACCCTCGTGAAGCGCGCGAACCAGAAGGGCCGCGTGGTCGCGACCGAGATCCTCGTCACGACGCCGGCCATCGCCAACCTCATCCGCGAGGGCAAAACCCACCAGATCACGTCGATGATGCAGGCCGGTGGCGGCGACGGAATGCACACCATGGACCAGCACCTCGCCGACCTCGTCGACTCCGGCCAGATCACCCGACAGGCCGCTCTCGACAAGGCGCACGACGTGGAGAGCCTGCAGCAGCTGATCAAGCGTGCCGACACGACGACCGACGACTCGTCCCGAACGATGGGCGGCGGTGGCGTCGACTACGGCGACACCTACTCCATCCCTCAGCGCTGATGTCGACCGCAACGGCCTGGGCCTATGTCGGCCGGGACAACAACGGCAAGACCGTCAAGGGCAAACTGGATGCCTCGAGTGAAGGGGCCGTGGCCAGTCGCCTCGGCAGCATGGGCATTTCACCCATCTCCATCAAGGAATCGGCCGAGGGCACCGGCCTGAACCGGGAAATCAACATTCCCGGCTTCACGAAGGGTGTCGGCCTCAAAGACCTCGCGATCATGAGCCGCCAGATGGCGACCATGATCGGTTCGGGCCTGTCCCTGCTGCGCACGCTCAACATCCTGGCGGAGCAGACCGAGAACAAGCCGCTGGCGAAGATCCTGAAGCAAGTTCGCGACGACGTCGAGACGGGCGTCTCGATCTCCGAGTCGTTCGCCAAGCACGGCCGCGAGTTTCCGCCGATCATGATCAATATGATCCGGGCAGGGGAGACCGGTGGTTTCCTCGACCGCGCCCTCGAGTCCATCGCGGCGAACTTCGAGAAGGAGGTCAAGCTGCGAGGAACGATCAAGTCGGCGCTGACGTATCCCGTGATCGTCCTGATCATGTCTCTCGTGTCGGTGATGATCATGCTCATTTTCATCGTTCCGATCTTCGAGGACATGTTCCACGGCCTCGGCTCCAGCCTTCCATTGCCGACAATGATCCTCGTTAACGTGTCACACTCGATGGTCTACGTTGTTCCCGTCCTGGCCGTTGGGATCATCGTCTTCAGTATTTGGTGGGACAAGAACAAGCACACGGACCGGGTTCGCCGGGTGATCGATCCGTTTAAACTCAAGCTGCCGGTTTTTGGAAATCTCCTCAAGAAGATCGCAGTGGCCCGCTTCAGCCGCAACTTTGCCAATATGATCGGCGCAGGTGTGCCGATTCTTCAAGCGCTCAAGATCGTCGGCGAAACGTCAGGCAATTGGGTCATCGAGGACGCGCTCACAAAGGTCGCTGAGTCAGTAAGACAAGGGCAATCGATTTCTGCTCCGCTGTTGGCCCAGCCGGTCTTTCCGCCAATGGTTACGCAGATGATTGCCGTCGGCGAGGATGCTGGCTCGCTGGAGACGATGCTTAATAAGATTGCCGACTTCTACGATCAGGAGGTGGAGTCCTCCACGGAGCAGCTCACAGCCGCAATCGAACCTCTGATGATCGCCTTCCTCGGCGTGATCATCGGCGGCATGGTCATCGCGTTGTACATGCCGATCTTCAGCATCGCGAGCGTTATCAAATAGGACAGTCCGAAATCCGCCCTCGTATTGGGGGTGCAATTGCATGCAATACCCCTCATTCATGGGTCGCCGCTGAAAACCTCCTGCAAATACGCTTAGAGCCCGATCGGACCCGACGGCCGGTTCACTGACACCAACGAAATGGATAACACTGTGCTTGCTCGTAGCCTCGCCGCCCTCAACCGCCGCCGCAACCACCTCGACGAGAACGAAAAGGGCTTCACCCTGATCGAACTCCTCGTCGTCGTCATCATCATCGGTATCCTCGCCGCGATCGCCATTCCGGTGTATCTGAACATCCAGAACAATGCCAAGGACAGCTCGGTCAAGTCCGACCTCACCAACGCAAAGATCGCGGTCATTGCTTACCAGACCGCCAACGGCGGACTGCCGGCAGCGATCGACGCCGCGACCTTGGGAACATACGGCTTCACGAAGAGCGACAACACTTTCAGTATCGCTTGGAAGGGTACCGTGGCGGCAAGCGCCACGAACTTCTGCATTGACGGAGTGGGCACGACTACCAACAAGTTCAGCATCAAGGATTCCGGCGCCGTTCTTACGGTGGCATGCCCGTAACAGGAACCCTCGGCTATGTGAATGCTGGTGGGCGCGCCGACTTCGGCACCCCATCAGCATTCATGTTGGTGCCACTACGTGAACTGTTCTCGACGGAGGTGACGAGTGAACATTTTCCGGTCTTCTCGAATTCATTATTCGGACACGTCGGGGTTCTCTCTCGTCGAGGTGCTCGTCGCGATGATGGTCTTTGCTGTCGTCGCCCTAGGGGTTGCGTTCGGAATAGTCACGTCTCTGGTATTCACCAAAGAAACCCGGTCGCGTGAGGTCGCGACAAATCTAGCGTCGCAAGAGATTGACCTCGACCGGTCTTTCAACGACATATTCGCCGTCGTCGACGCACCCCCATGGGACCAGGTCGTCAACGGAACGACCTTCCACGTCGCTCGCACGACGAGCTGGGTGTCCGAGGACGATTCCACAAAGGTGTGTGGTTCAGGTGGTGGCACCCTGCAATACAAACGGATCAATATCTCGGTCACCTGGGACGGTCAGAGCGCCGCGACTCCCGCTGTTCAAGCGGACACGCTCATCGCTCCCAACAGCCGCATCAACGATCCAGCCCTCGGAACAATCATCGTGTCGGTGAAGTCGGCATCGGGTGCCGGCACGCAGGGAGTCAGCGTGACGGTGACGCCGAATGCCATCGTGCCCAACACCGCGGTTGCCCTGGCCTCGCCAACCCTTCCGGTGACGGATGCCCAAGGTTGTACTTTTGCTCTGCGCGTATCGCCTGGAAAGTATGACGTCAAGATCACCAAGACGAATTACGTCGATATCAATCAGAATTCCACAGTTACGAAATTGGCTGATGTGGTCGCAGGCGGCGCAGCGGCGCCTCCCTTTGACTTCGATAACAGCGCACGATTCGATCTCGACTTTGCCTCGAACTATACGAGTGGAAATCCGGTCCAACCCACGAATCTGGACACGACTTTCATCAGCACTGTTGGTGGGGTCTATGTCACGCAACTGGGCGTTGCAACGAGCGCATATTTGTTCCCCTTTTC
Source organism: Cryobacterium sp. RTC2.1 (assembly GCF_035018685.1). Lineage (NCBI taxonomy): Bacteria > Bacillati > Actinomycetota > Actinomycetes > Micrococcales > Microbacteriaceae > Cryobacterium > Cryobacterium sp. RTC2.1. The sequence continues at coordinate 27,151 of NZ_JASJXJ010000018.1, read as the reverse complement.
CGGGGGATACGCTGCGCTGGCCGGTGCGTACGTTGCACCCGTTGGGTCAGCACCGTCGTGTCTTAACGTCGACTCAGCGATGTGGACTACACCAGCCGCTGATGGAGCAGTCGGACAAGCGCTGCCGACATCAGCTGCTGCGCCAGGAGGAAACGTGCCAACGAACATTCCAATGGGCGTGTTGACTGTGAACGGTCTGACGGCCAACAACTTTGTAACGGCCGTTGGACAGTCGGCTCCTCTCGGATCGGGGGACCCCGGATGCGGCATCCACGCGATCTATAAGTTCCCGAAGCTGACGTCTTCTACGACAACGATTGACCTTCCCTTCGGCTCATGGACGCTTTACACGGGCACGACGGCAGGGAGTACAACGACAGTGATCCCCGCCACAGCGGCAAGAATGGTGTTGCTGACCCGAGGAATACTAACCCCGTTGTCCTCGATCGTGACTCTTGATCCTCGACTAGTGGTGCCATGAGCCGGCGAATCCGGGTGGGCTATCAGTCAGATAGCGGCTTCAGCCTGGCTGAACTACTCGTAGCTATGGCGATCTTTGGGGTGATCATGGCAATTGTGATGGGATTCTTCGCGAGCGCAACGCGTGCGTCCCGGGAAAATGCAGCGATCGGCACCAATACGGAATCTGCTTCGAATGGAATGAACGAAATATCCCGGATTCTTCGGGCTTCTACCGAGAACCCGGTGATCAATCAGGCCATCGACTCTCCTGCCTTCGTATCAGCGGGTACCGGGAACGAAATCGTAACTATTTACGCGTACGTGAACCTGAGCTCGGCGGCTGAACAGCCGGTGAAGGTCCAATTCAGTCTCGATTCGAACCGGAATCTGATAGAAACACGATGGGCAGGAACTCCGATTACAGCTGGGTATTGGTCATTTACGTCGGGTGTACCAACAACGCGTACCCTCGCCGGCGCAGTTATTACAAGGACGGGCACTAACCCGTATCTCTTCACTTACCGGGCCAAGGATGGCACGCCGATCCCTGTTCCGACCGCAGGCTTCACGGACGCGGACCTCAGGACGATAGCTTCCATTCAGGTAACAATCGCCATCGGCGCAACGAGCACGGCGACTACGGCGATCGTCACCCTCCAGAACACTGTTGGACTACCGAATCTGGACATTGCGAGGACGCTGTGATCACTTGGCGCTTGAAGCGAGCGGGCGTCCGTGATGATGACGATGGAGTCGCGCTCATCGCAGTGATCGGCATCGGCGCAGTCCTCTTGCTACTCGTCACGACGATGCTCGCCTCGAGCGTGAGCGGCCTCGTGAAGGCGGACAACGATCAGGACTGGAATGCCGCGATGTCCGCAGCCTACGCGGGCGTCGAAGAATATCAGAGCAAGCTGGCAAATGACAATACCTATCAGCAGTACGGCAGTTTGGCGACTTCCTTCAGTACGGGAAGTTCCTATACGTCGACGGACGCCAACCCTGCCTTTGGGATAGGTGCGGGAGGGAGCTGGGCCGCAGTCGACGGCAGCGCAGGCAGGGCGGCGTACCGCTACGAGGTCGACAATTCGAAATACGCAGCAACGGGAGTTATCCGATTGCAGGCGACTGGACGCGTCGGAAAGATAACGCGGTCCGTCGTCGCTGACCTGAAACAACAGGGCTTCATCGACTATCTGTACTTCACTGACTATGAGATCCAGGATCCGGCTCTGTCGTCGACGTCGTGCATCCCTGCCTACGGGTGGGCGGTTTCATCGCGGCCCAATTGCACTGCAATTCAGTTTGGGCCAACAGACGTGATTGCTGGACCTGTTCATTCAAACGATGTACTTCGCATATGTGGTTCCACATTCAAGATGAGGGTAACAACCGCGTATCAGCCCACCACTGGTGATCGGTACATCCTGCCGTCGGGTTGCTCGACGCCGACATTCGCGATTGCGAAACCGGAGTTCGCGCCCGTTGTCTCTATGCCTCAGACCAACCTCCTACTCAAGCAGGAGACGAGGTCCGACCTGACAACGACTGGTGTTCCTCGACCGGGATGCCTATACACGGGGCCGACGACCATTACATTCAACGCCGCGGGAACGATGACGGTGAGGTCGCCGTGGACCAGGAAGACAAACGTGGCGGGCGATCCGGCCACGAGTGGGACAGTGAGCGCCACCTGTGGGACGCCGGGCACCGTTGCGGGTTCGCTGGGCAGTTCGACGGGCCAGACAATATCGGTGCCTGCGAACAACTTGGTTTATGTGCAGAGTGTGCCACGCACTTCTTCAGACCCTAACTATTGGGCCACTGGAACGTATCCATCCGGGTTCACGTGCGCTTCGGCCTCAGGGAGCTCAGGGACGAGCAACGGCTTAGGTTACCCAACCGTAAACGAGCAAGCCCCTTCTTCGACGTCAAGTGCGCCGTCGTATGGATGCGACAAGGGGGATGTATTTGTCAAAGGACAGGTGCACGGTGCATTGACAGTGGCATCGGACAACTATGTGTACGTCGTCGGCGACATCACATATGTCGATAAGCAAGCAGACATACTCGGACTCGTCGGACAGAATGCAGTTTGGGTTTGGAATCCAGTGGACTCCAGAAGCAACCTTCTAGACCCCGCTACGACAGGTCGAGAAATTGACGCTGCCATTCTGAGCGTTGGTCACACATTCATCGTTCAGAATAACGACGATGGCCTAAAGGGTGTTTTAACCGTTTACGGGTCGATAGCCCAGAAGTTTCGCGGGCCGGTCGGTACTGCGATGGTGTCGGGAGGAGTGACGACTTTAGTTTCTGGATACTCGAAGGCGTACGCCTACGACCCACGCCTTCGATACAGCGCCCCACCCAAGTTCTTATCGCCAGTCTCCACTTCCTACGGCGTAACCGTCCTAGTCGAGAGCAAGACTGCATTCAACTTCGATGGCACGCCGAGATGATTGTTCCGGGGGTCTTCATAGTGTCGGCCATTGGTGTCTTTGGCCTCTTGATCGGCTCCTTCCTAAACGTCGTCGTCTATCGGGTTCCGGCCGGTCTGTCTGTCATTTCGCCCTCCAGCGCGTGTCCAAAGTGCCAGGTCCTGATTAAGGCGTACGACAACGTTCCTGTCGTATCTTGGATGCTTTTGGGGGCGAAATGCCGTTCGTGTCACGCACCAATTTCAGTGCGTTACCCACTCGTTGAGCTGGGAACGGGAGTCGCATTTGCAATCGTCGCCCTATGGCGTCACCAGACTGAGAGCACAGCGGGGGCGCTCGCTGGATCAAGCAACGCGCTTTCCCACCAAATCCTCACCTTGGTAGCCTTCCTCTATTTCGCGGCCATCAGCATTGTGCTTGCACTGATCGATTTGGACGTTCAGAGGTTGCCGAATTCCATTGTCCTTCCGAGCTATGCTGCGGCGTCAATTCTGCTCGGCACGGCCGCGATCCTCGTCGGTGACCCTGGAACACTCGTGCGCTCGGCAATCGGATTTGCCGCCTTGTGGATGGCCTACTTTGCAATGGCCACTGCTTATCCCGGGGGCATGGGGTTCGGTGACGTCAAGTTGGCGGGCCTCATTGGGCTCTTCCTCGGATATCTGGGCTGGGGTGAACTCGTAATTGGCTCATTCGCGGCGTTCTTACTAGGTGGGCTCTATGCATTAGGTCTGGTCGTCACGCGCCGTGCCAACAGGAAGAGTGGCATCCCTTTCGGCCCTTGGATGCTGGCTGGCGCTTGGGTCGGCATTCTCTGGGGATATCGCCTATGGGACGGCTATCTGACGCTCATCGGTTTCACGCAGTAGTGACATTCATCACCGGCAACAAAGGAGCAACATTGTGACGACAAGTGTCGTGGGGATAGACATCGGCAGTTCGGTCCTGCGAGCCGTTGAAGTCGCTGACCTGCACTCGGCCAAGCCTGTGCTGCTCCGGTATAGCCAGATCGGATTACCAGTCGGCGCGGTTGGCAGTGGCGAGGTCATCGAACCGAATACGGTCGCCGCAGCGCTCAAGCAGCTCTGGTCGTCCGGTGGATTCAAATCCAAGAACGTCGTGCTCGGCATGGGCAACCAGCGGGTGCTCGCCCGCGACCTGAGCGTTCCGAAGATGTCACTCGCCCGCATCCGTGAGACCTTGCCGTTCGAGGTGCAGGAGATGCTCCCGATCCCGGTCGCCGAAGCTCTGCTCGATTTCTACCCGATTTCGGAATCCGAGGGGGAGCATGGCCCCGTGGTCAATGGGCTCTTGATCGCGGCAGTCAAGTCGGCTGTGCTCGCGAACGTCAAGGCCACCCAGCTCGCGGGGCTGACGACTGTTGACGTGGACCTGATTCCATTCGCCTTGACGCGCATTCTCGTCAGCAGACCGGGCATCGTCGGCACGGTCGCGTTGGTCGATATCGGTGGCAGTACCACGAGTGTCGTCATCGCGACGAACGGGGTTCCGCAATTCGTGCGAATTATTGCTACAGGCGGTGATGACATTTCGCGAGCGCTGCAGGACGAACTCAAATCCACTCCCGAACAGGCCGAGTCGGCCAAGTGCGGTCTCGGCTTGGCCACCGGAACAGTGCCTGAGGTCGATAAACGTGCTGTGGAGGTCATTTATAAGATCGCGAGTGAACAGTTGACGAGTCTTCGCAACACCATCAGCTATTTCGTCAACACCCGACCGGCTAACCCGGTGGGACAGATCGTACTCAGCGGTCGTGGCGGGCAATTGCGCGGTTTGCCCGAAGCTCTCGCCGAGATGACCCGAATGCCGGTGATCGTCGGGGACCCGTTTGCTACGGTCGGTCTCGCGCGGGACGTCGATGCGAACGACCTCCGTCTCAGCGGTTCGACGTTTGCCGTGGCGCTCGGCCTCGCCCTGGGAAGTGCAGCATGAGTCGCGCCAGCAAGGCCAGCAAGGCCGCCGAGGTCGTCGTTGGCGGTGTGCCCCGAGTAGATCTCCTCCCCCCCGAAATCTATAAGGAGCGTGCTGCGGCCGTCATCCGGCGGCGTCTGCTGATCGGCGTTTTCGGTGTGATCGCCATCATGGCCGTCGGCGCCGGCGCCTCGACGGTGCTTGCGCTTCAGGCGCAGGGCCAGCTCGCAGATGAACAAGCACGCACCTCGAGTCTCCTTGCCGAGCAGACGAAGTACATCGAAGTTCGATCCGTGCAGGCGAAAGTCACTCTTGTGCAAGCAGCCCAGCAGGTTGGGGTGTCGACGGAAATCGACTGGAAGAAGTACCTCGACAGCGTGCAGGCCACGCTGCCGTCCACAGTCTCGATCGACACGGTGACTCTCGACTTCGCTTCCCCGATCTTCGCCTATGCGCAGCCCACTGCGCCGCTTCAGGGCGCCCGTGTCGGCACGGTGACGTTCACCGCGAAGAGCGCAGTGCTACCGGATGTCCCTACCTGGCTCAATGCCCTCTCCACTCTTCCGGGATTCGCTGACGCACTGCCCGGCTCCGTGAGTCTGGATGCAACCACGAATGTCTACACCGTCGACATCACTATGCACGTGAATGATGCCGCATACGCCAAGCGCTTCGCGACTTTGGGGAAATGAACATGGACAAGAACAGGATCTGGATAATCGGGTCGGGCGTTGTTATGGTTGCCGTCCTCGCGATGGGCCTGCTGCTCGGCATCCAACCGCAGCTCGCTGCGGTCGCGGCAGCCGATCAGGCGCGCGCCGCCGTTGAGGCGTCGAATGCAGGGCAGGCAGCGGTGCTGGCCAAACTCAAGTCCGACTATGCCGGTATCGAAGCGCTCAAGGCCGAGCTGGTTCCCTTGCAAGCGTCCGTGCCAAACGGCACGGAGATGCCGAGTTTTGTCACTCAGCTCGATGCGCTTGCAGGGTCGACATCAGTGACGCTGACCGGTATGACGGTCGCAGATGCCGTTCCATACGCGGCGCCAACTGCCCTCGCTTCGACAGGTACGAATGAGGCTACGACCGGAACCCCCGCCGCCGTCATGCCGGTCACGAACGCTCAGATTACGGCAACGACGTTCGCTTCGCTTGCGGTGTCGATCACGGTCACCGGAAGCTACGCCCACGCTCTCGAGTTCATCAGCGGACTCCAGAGCGGCCAGCGGCTGTATTTGGTGACGGGAATCAATACCGCGCCCCTGGCCGCGGACTCCACCGCCGACGCGAAGAAAGGCGCGACAGCGGGCGTCACGGCCACAATCACCGGCCTCGTCTACGTGCTCGTCCCACCCGCGACTGCGGCGACACCCGCGGCGACTGCGGCCGCGACGCCGACGCCAACTCCGACGCCCGCCGCGAAATAGCCCGAGCTTGGTCGCCCCGCCGAATCACAAATCGCGCGGCCAAGCTCCCGATCGGGGGCCGGGCATGTTGTTATGGTTGCTGCAGAGAGCTACGGCCACCCGGCCCGCGAGGAGTGCAGCATGAGCGACCCGACATCAGACGAGCGCAACACGACCCCCGAGACGGATGCCCCGACGGCCGCGTACGCGCGGTCCGAGACGGACCCGACCGACCAGTCGGCTCCGGGCGAGCCGGCGCACGCCGCCGCCGCAGTGCCCGCTGACGAGTCGGCACCGGTCCCGCTCGCCGAGCCCGCGGCATCCGCGCCCGTCGCCCCTGTCGTCGTCCCCGAGCCGGTCGGCGAGCCGATCTCCTACGAGACGCCCGCGGCCGTCTCGGCCGAGGCCGCACATGAGGACGCCCAGGTCGCCACGCAGGACCGGACGGCAGCGGAGCATGCTCCCGTCACCGACTACACCCCCGGCTACACGCCCGCGGTTCCCGTGCAGGCGCCCGCGGGCCCCATCTACATCCAGGCTCCGGCCCCGCCCGTCGACAAGGGCAACCGGGGTGCGGGCGTGCTGCTCGTGCTGCTCGCGACGGTCATCTACGCCATCGTCTACGCGCTCGTCGCCTTCGGCATCGCCGGGGCCGGCAGCGGCTCGGTCGCCGACGCCGCCGCGAAGTTCACCGACTTCATCGTGCTTCCGGTCTTCTACGTGCCCGCCGTGTTCTTCTTCATCGGGTTCTCCCTGCTCGTGCTGATCGTCAACCGCGGCGGCTGGTGGGCATACGTGCTCTTCGGCTTCCTCGTGGCCGTCATCGTGTACTTCTCCTACATCGGAGCGGCGCTGCTGACCGTGCAGGCCTGGAACTTCACCCCGTCCGAAGCGGTCCGCTTCATCACCGCGCAGTGGCTCAGCCCGTACGCGATCGCCGCCGCCGTCGTCGCCCGCGAGGTGCCGATCTGGTTCGGCGCCTGGATCGCCCGCCGCGGACGCACCGTCACGGCCCGCAATGCCGCCGCCCGCCAGGACTACGACCGCCGCCTCGCCGAAGGGCCGCAGCTCTCCCGTCCGCAGTAATCCCGAACAGTCCGAAGCCGGCCGGCGGAATCGCCGTAGCGGTGCAGCCCCCGCAGCGGGGGAGTGAGGCCTGAGCGATGCGCGACTATCAGCGATACGCGGCCGTCGTCGCCGTGTTCGCGGCCGTGCTCTACGCGGCGCTGCTCGTCGCGGCCTTCGGCATGATCAGCCTGCTCGCCGACATCGAGGTCATCCCGGTGACGGATGCCGGCCCGCTCGTCGGTCCCGGAATGGCGGCGGCGGCCGTGTTGCTGGTTTTCGCTCTCCTGCTGTGGCTCGGGCTGCGGGCATCGCCGCGCCGCCAACGGGTGGCGCTCGGGTACGCGGCCGGAACCGGCATCGCCGCGTTCCTCGGGTTCGTCGTCGCCGGCTCCGTGCTCTATCCCCTGGGAAACGGGCAACTGTTCAGCGGGCTGACCTTTGCCGCGGCGGTTCTGCGCGAGCCGTTCGCGGCGACGACCGGCATCCTCGCCTTCGTCGTCACCCTGCTGTATTCGCTCGTGCTCGCCTCCCGCATCAACGAACACGGCCGGCCGCTGTGGCCTTGGGAACGCCCGGACGAATAGGGCGAAATCTCCCCGCCGAACACCTGCGGCATCGAGTAACCTTAATGTCCATGGATGGTTCCATCGAAGCACGCGTCGGCGATGTCGTCGACGACTGGCTGAGCTGGCTCCCCAAGTGGCGACCCGGCACGCACACCCGCAGGACGCGGCTGTGCCGCACCTGTTTCGGTTCGCCCGTCATCCGCGCCGCCGGCCTCACGACCGATGTCCCGCACGCGGTGCAGCACGCCCTCGCCATGCGCGTGAAGGCTGTGATTGACGCCTCCGTCGACGCGTACACCGAGTCCACCCTCCCGCTGCTCAGCCGGGAGATCCGCGCGAACGAGGAACGCAAGGCCGCCGTGGCGAGCTATCGCCCGGCCGACGGCCTCGACCCCGAGTTCGCCGGCCTCGAGCTCGACCCGCCCGCCGAACGTGAGGCGCCCTACCTCTTCACCTTCGCCGAACTCGCCCGCCCCGCCTCCCCGGCCGCGTTCGTCGCCGAACCGGCGCCACTCACCGCGGAGGAGAAGGCGGCAATTCGCGCCGAGCTGCGCCTCGCCGACGAGTACGCGGCCGAGGTCGGCGGCCAGGTCTGCATGGCGTTGTACCGCCATCGTGAGCGGATGCGGGCCGCGGTGAACGAGTTCGTCGAGCCCTGGGTGCAGTCCCTGCTCGCCGATCTCGACAGCACCCTCAACTCCCCGCTCTGGCCTCACGGCCTGTGAGTCGCGGACGAGTGGGGGACAAGCCGCGTGGGCCACGCGCGTGCCCGGCCCGCCGCATCCGCTCGACGGAGGCTCGCCATTTGACCGGGCTACCCGAGGGGAGTTAGTATTTCGGGGTGTGCGCTTCGTCGTGCGCTTGAGTCATGCCATCGCGATCTCGTCGTGCCGCACCTTGGGCGCCCAGACACGGCACGCATGCTGGGTTTGCTCACCGAGCAGCCCCCACGGCATACCCACTGAAACGCGCGGAACTTGTTCCGCGTGCGCCGGCGGGTCCAGATGAACTCGACAAGGACCGGAAACGGAACGAATCGAATGCTAACCATCAATGAGCTGTCACCGTGCAGCAATAACAAGGAGTAATTAGTGCCAACCATTCAGCAGTTGGTCAGGAAGGGCCGCAGCCCCAAGGTCACCAAGACCAAGGCTCCCGCCCTCAAGGCCAACCCGCAGCAGCGCGGCGTGTGCACCCGCGTGTACACCACCACCCCGAAGAAGCCGAACTCGGCTCTCCGCAAGGTCGCCCGCGTCAAGCTGTCGAACGGTACCGAGGTCACCGCCTACATCCCCGGCGAGGGTCACAACCTGCAGGAGCACTCGATGGTGCTCGTGCGTGGCGGTCGCGTGAAGGACCTCCCCGGTGTTCGTTACAAGATCGTTCGCGGCGCACTGGACACCCAGGCTGTCAAGAACCGCAAGCAGGCTCGTAGCCGCTACGGCGCCAAGATGGAGAAGAAGTAATGCCTCGTAAAGGCCCAGCGCCCAAGCGTCCCGTTATCGCTGACCCGGTATACGGCGCCCCCATCGTCTCCCAGCTCGTCAACAAAATCCTCCTCGACGGCAAAAAGGGCCTCGCCGAGCGCATCGTTTACGATGCACTCGAGGGCGTCGTTGCCAAGAACGGTGCGGATGCTGTCGTCACGCTGAAGAAGGCGCTCGACAACGTGCGCCCCACCCTCGAGGTGCGTTCGCGCCGCGTCGGTGGTTCCACCTACCAGGTGCCGGTCGAAGTCAAGCCGCACCGCGCCAACACCCTGGCTCTCCGCTGGTTGACCAGCTACGCCAAGGCCCGTCGCGAGAAGACCATGACCGAGCGCCTCACCAACGAGATCCTCGACGCGTCCAACGGCCTCGGTGCCGCGGTCAAGCGTCGTGAAGACACACACAAGATGGCCGAGGCGAACAAGGCCTTCGCACACTACCGCTGGTAGTCGCGATCCGGTGAGCGAGCGGGGCGGGTCACCCCCCCCCCCCCCCCCCCCCCACCGGCTTGTCTTGTTTCGCCCCACACACCCCCAAAAAACGTCCGGAGGACACCCGTGGCACTTGATGTGCTCACCGACCTGAGCAAGGTCCGCAATATTGGCATCATGGCGCACATTGACGCTGGCAAGACCACCGTCACTGAGCGCATCCTGTACTACACGGGTGTCAACCACAAGATCGGCGAGACCCACGACGGCGCCTCGACCATGGACTGGATGGCGCAGGAGCAGGAACGTGGCATCACGATCACCTCCGCTGCGACGACCTGTTTCTGGGCCGGCAACCAGATCAACATCATCGACACCCCCGGCCACGTGGACTTCACCGTCGAGGTGGAGCGTTCGCTCCGCGTCCTCGACGGCGCGGTTGCCGTGTTCGACGGCAAGGAGGGCGTTGAGCCCCAGTCCGAGACCGTCTGGCGCCAGGCCGACAAGTACGACGTTCCCCGCATCTGCTTCGTCAACAAGATGGACAAGCTCGGCGCGGACTTCTTCTACACCGTCGACACCATCGTCAAGCGCCTCGGCGCGAAGCCGCTCGTCATCCAGCTGCCGATCGGCGCCGAGAACACCTTCGAGGGTGTTGTCGACCTCGTCGAGATGCGTGCACTGACCTGGCGCGGCGACTCCAAGGGTGACGTCGAGATGGGATCCCACTACGAGATCGAGGTCATCCCGGCCGACCTCGTCGAGCAGGCCGCGGTTTACCGCAAGCTGCTCCTCGAGACCGTCGCCGAGACCGATGACGACCTCATGGAGAAGTACTTCTCCGGCGAAGAGCTCACCGTCTCCGAGATCAAGCACGCGATCCGCAAGCTCACGGTCAACAGCGAGATCTACCCGGTCCTCTGCGGCTCCGCGTTCAAGAACCGCGGCGTCCAGCCGATGCTTGACGCCGTCATCGACTACCTCCCCACCCCGCTCGACGTGCCGGCCATCGAGGCCCACGACGCGCGCGATGAAGAGGTCGTCGTCATGCGTCACTCTGATGCGTCCGAGCCGTTCACGGCCCTCGCGTTCAAGGTCGCGGTGCACCCGTTCTTCGGTCGCCTCACCTACATCCGCGTCTACTCGGGACACCTCGACTCCGGCGGCCAGGTCATCAACTCGACCAAGGGCAAGAAGGAGCGCATCGGCAAGATCTTCCAGATGCACGCCAACAAGGAGAACCCGGTGGCCTTCGTGACCGCCGGTCACATCTACGCGGTCATCGGCCTCAAGGACACCACCACCGGCGACACCCTGTGCGACCCGAACCACCAGGTCGTACTCGAGTCGATGACGTTCCCTGACCCGGTCATCGAGGTTGCGATCGAGCCGAAGACGAAGCAGGACCAGGAAAAGCTGGGTCTCGCGATCCAGAAGCTGGCCGAAGAAGACCCGACCTTCCGTACCGAGCAGAACCAGGAAACTGGCCAGACGGTCATCAAGGGAATGGGTGAACTTCACCTGGACATCCTCGTCGACCGCATGCGTCGCGAGTTCAACGTCGAGGCCAACGTCGGCAAGCCCCAGGTCGCGTACCGCGAGACGATCCGCAAGGCCGTCGAGCGTCACGACTACACCCACAAGAAGCAGACCGGTGGATCCGGCCAGTTCGCGAAGATTCAGATCGCGATCGAGCCGCTTGAAATCACTGCCGAAAAGGGTTACGAGTTCCTGAACAAGGTCACCGGTGGCCGCATCCCCAGGGAATACATCCCCTCGGTCGACGCGGGCATCCAGGACGCCATGCACGTCGGTGTTCTGGCCGGCTACCCGATGGTCGGCGTTCGCGCCAGCCTGCTCGACGGTGCCGCGCACGACGTCGACTCCTCGGAGATGGCGTTCAAGATCGCCGGTTCGATGGGCTTCAAGGAAGCCGTCCGCAAGGCGAACCCTGTTCTTCTCGAGCCGCTCATGAGCGTCGAAGTTCGTACGCCTGAGGAATACATGGGCGACGTCATCGGCGACCTCAACTCCCGCCGTGGTCAGATTCAGACCATGGAAGACGCGAGCGGCGTCAAGGTCATTCGTGCCTTCGTTCCGCTTTCGGAGATGTTCGGTTACATCGGCGACCTGAGGTCCAAGACCTCCGGGCGTGCCGTGTACTCGATGACCTTCGAGAGCTACGCCGAGGTCCCCAAGGCTGTTGCCGAAGAGATCATCCAGAAGAACAAGGGCGAATAGCCTGGGGCCCTCGGGCCTTTTCCGGGCCTTCGGGCCGAATCGCTTCGGCCTCCCGGCCCGAGTAACATAAGTACACAAATCCAGCAGTTTCACCGGCCGCAAACCAGCGGGCGGTGAAGCCGAGAGTCCTGAGGAGGACCCACAGTGGCCAAGGCCAAGTTCGAGCGGACTAAGCCGCACGTAAACATCGGAACGATCGGTCACGTAGACCACGGAAAGACCACGCTGACTGCAGCGATCTCCAAGGTCCTTGCCGACACGTTCCCTTCCAAGACCAACGTTCAGCGCGACTTCGCGTCGATCGACTCGGCTCCGGAAGAACGCCAGCGCGGCATCACGATCAACATCTCCCATGTTGAGTACGAGACCGAAAAGCGTCACTATGCGCACGTCGACGCACCGGGCCACGCTGACTACATCAAGAACATGATCACCGGTGCCGCACAGATGGACGGCGCGATTCTCGTTGTCGCCGCAACTGACGGCCCGATGGCTCAGACCCGTGAGCACGTTCTTCTCGCCAAGCAGGTCGGCGTGCCGTCCCTGCTCGTCGCGCTGAACAAGGCCGACATGGTCGACGACGAAGAGATCCTTGAGCTCGTCGAGCTCGAGGTTCGCGAACTCCTCACCGCCCAGGGCTTTGACGGCGACAACGCTCCTGTTGTCCGCGTGTCGGCGCTCAAGGCGCTGGAAGGCGACCCGAAGTGGGTCGGCAACATCCTGGAGCTCATGCAGGCCGTTGACGACTACTTCCCGGAGCCCGTCCGCGACAAGGACAAGCCCTTCCTCATGCCGATCGAGGACGTCTTCACGATCACCGGTCGTGGCACCGTCGTCACCGGCCGCGCCGAGCGTGGAACCCTCAAGATCAACTCCGAGGTCGAGGTTGTCGGCATCCGCCCGACGATCAAGACCACGGTCACTGGTATCGAGATGTTCCACAAGCAGCTCGACGAGGCATGGGCCGGCGAGAACTGTGGTCTTCTTCTTCGTGGCACCAAGCGCGAAGACGTCGAGCGCGGCCAGGTCGTCGTCAAGCCGGGTTCGGTCACGCCGCACACCGACTTCGAGGGCACCGCGTACATCCTGTCAAAGGAAGAGGGCGGCCGTCACAACCCGTTCTACGCGAACTACCGTCCGCAGTTCTACTTCCGTACCACCGACGTCACCGGCGTCATCACGCTGCCCGAGGGCACCGAGATGGTCATGCCCGGCGACACCACCGACCTGACTGTCGCGCTGATCCAGCCGATCGCCCTGGAAGATGGACTCGGCTTCGCTATCCGTGAAGGTGGCCGCACCGTCGGCGCCGGAACCGTGACGAAGATCATCAAGTAGTTCTTCACCACCTGCACCACTGAAACGGGTCGGTCCTTCGGGGCCGGCCCGTTTTTGCGTCCCCGCGAGACCCTTGTCGTGGGCGTGCCCCGGTTCTATCGTGGGTCGCGGTCGCACTGAAGCGGCCGGACTGGAGTGGATCATGGGACTGGACGACATCACGAAGAAGGCCCAGGAGTTCCTGGGCGACAGCAAGGTCACCGAGGCCCTGCACAGCGAGCAGGCCGAGGACATCAGCGACAAGCTGCTCGACGGCACGGCCGACGCGGTCAACAAGGTCACCGGCAACAAGTTCGAAGACCAGATCGAGCAGGCCCGCGCCGCCGCCGACACTCACGTCGGCACCGACTAGCGCTCGCGCGGCGAGCGTCCGCAGCGAGCGTCCGAGTCGGCCGCGGCGCTCAGGACGCACCACTCGAGCGCGGGTGTTTCGCCGTTCCGCGGGTGCTGTGCCAGGCGCTGAACGGCGGAACACCCGCGCTCGAGTCTGAACGCAGTCCTCCACAGGAGTGGATGTCGTCGGTAACGCACGAATGACGCCTTCGACCTCCAGATGTGCTCCGTGGGTCACAGGCTCTGCAGCATGACTGAACACATTCCACCGGACCACCCTGCGGACCACTTGTTGTCCGTAGCCGACTATCAGCATTGGGGGAGGCTGACGGGAAGATCAAGTACTTCGATCCCGTCATGAGGGACGGGCGTACGCCCGAGGAAGTGCTGTGGGATGAAAAGCGCCGTGAAGATGGGGTGCGTCGGCAGGTGCACGGCTTCACTCGCTGGGGTTTCTCCATTGCGTTGAGCAGGATGCGCTTTGCGCGGGCGTCTGCTGGAGCTTGGGCTGCCTGTTCGGAGACCGGGCCTCCGCACGTGGTGAATGGCGTGTCTGTATCGAGCGCGGGCCCCGGCAGAGGGAAACGAGCGCGAAACGGGCAGCGAAGCGCTGGAAACGGGGCGAAAGGGGGCCGAAACGCGCGACACGCCGGTCGCGACACGCCCGGGTTGCACAAAGACCTACCCCTGTGGCAGACTCTTCTAGTTCAACACTTTCGACTGCCGCGCTGCACGCGGTGTCGGGATCACTGCCAGGCAGTGCATAGCCGGTGTCCACAGGACGCACGGTTAGGCCGCGGGTAGCAGAACAGAGCTTAAACCAACAGCCGGGAAAGCATGGGAAATCCATGCCTTCCCCCATGCCCCGGTATGGAGAAGCGGTTGGCTCGGTTCAAAGTCGTGCGGCTGGAAGGCTGCGAGACGAGGAATCGAAATTGACAGATGAACAGTGGTGCGACAGCAGCAGTGCTACTACGGCGTCCAATGCAGCCTTCGGGATGTACGAAGCCTTGACAAGAAAGAGAGTTCGACATGGCGGGACAGAAAATCCGCATTCGGCTTAAGTCTTACGACCACGAGGTCATTGACATCTCGGCGCGCAAGATCGTCGACACCGTGACCCGTGCGGGCGCGACAGTCGTCGGCCCCGTGCCGCTTCCGACCGAGAAGAACGTGGTGTGTGTCATCCGTTCCCCTCACAAGTACAAGGACAGCCGGGAGCACTTTGAAATGCGCACCCACAAGCGTCTGATCGACATCATTGACCCCACCCCGAAGGCCGTCGACTCGCTCATGCGTCTCGACCTTCCGGCGGACGTCAACATCGAGATCAAGCTCTAGGGCCCGCGATGTCTTACTCCGATACCAAGACCACCAAGGGTCTCCTCGGCAAGAAGCTCGGCATGACCCAGGTCTGGGACGAGAACAACAAGCTCGTTCCCGTCACCGTCATCGAGATCTCGCCGAACGTTGTCACCCAGATCCGCAGCAAGGAAATCGACGGCTACGCCGGCGTCCAGATCGCTGCAGGCGCCATCGACCCGCGCAAGGTCAACAAGCCTTCCGCCGGACACTTCGAAAAGGCGGGCGTCACGCCTCGCCGTCACCTCACCGAGCTCCGCACCGCGGATGCCGCTGACTACACCCTGGGACAGGAACTCACCGTTGACGGTGTCTTCGTTGCCGGCTCCAAGGTTGACGTCATGGGCACGAGCAAGGGTAAGGGTTTCGCCGGTGTTATGAAGCGTCACAACTTCAAGGGTGTCTCCTCCTCCCACGGTTCCCACCGCAACCACCGCAAGCCCGGTTCCATCGGTGCTTCCTCGACCCCGAGCCGTGTCTTCAAGGGCATGCGCATGGCCGGTCGTATGGGTGGCGAGCGCGTCACCGTGCTGAACCTCAAGGTTCACGCCATTGATGCCGAGAAGGGCCTCATGCTGGTCAAGGGTGCCGTTCCCGGTGCCAAGGGCCGCCTCGTATTCGTCCGCACTGCCGTGAAGGGAGCGTAACCGCATGGCCACCACGCTCGATCTCATCGATGCAACCGGCGCAAAGTCCGGTTCCGTTGAACTGCCCGCCGAAATCTTCGACGTCCAGACCAACATCCCCCTGATCCACCAGGTCGTCGTCGCGCAGCTCGCTGCCGCACGCCAGGGCACGCACAAGACCAAGCGCCGCGGAGAAGTTTCCGGTGCCGGTCGCAAGCCCTTCAAGCAGAAGGGAACCGGTCGCGCTCGTCAGGGCTCGATCCGCGCGCCCCAGATGACCGGCGGTGGCATCGTCCACGGACCGACGCCCCGCAACTACGAACAGCGCACCCCCAAGAAGATGATCGCGGCAGCACTGCGCGGATCGCTTTCCGACCGCGCCCGCGGCGACCGTCTCCACGTCGTCACCGCACTGTTCACTGCAGAGACGCCCAGCACCAAGGGCGCCATCACGCTGCTCACCCAGATCGCCAGCAGCAAGCACGTGCTGGTCGTTCTCGAGCGCACCGATGAGCTGACACTGCGCAGCATCCGCAACCTCCCGACGGTGCACGTGCTGTCCTGGGACCAGCTGAATGCCTACGACGTTCTCGTCAGCGACGACATCGTCTTCACCCTGGGCGCGTTCGACGCGTTCGTGGCGAGCAAGACCAAGAAGGAAGAGGTGTCCGCATAATGGCTACCCCGATCAACAAGGATCCCCGCGACGTCATCATCGCTCCGGTCGTCTCTGAGAAGAGCTACGGCCTGATCGACGAGGGCAAGTACACCTTCATCGTGGACCCGCGCTCGAACAAGACCGAAATCAAGCTCGCGATCGAAAAGATCTTCAAGGTGGAGGTCGCTTCGATCAACACCATGAACCGCATCGGCAAGACGCGTCGCACGAAGTTCGGTCAGGGCAAGCGCAAGGACACCAAGCGTGCCATCGTCACGCTCAAGTCCGGTTCCATCGACATCTTCACGGCCGTCGGCTAAGCGGCGCGGACTAGAGGAATAAGAAATGGCTATTCGTAAGTTCAAGCCCACGACTCCTGGTCGTCGCGGTTCATCTGTTGCGGACTTCGCAGAGATCACCCGTTCGACCCCGGAGAAGTCCCTGCTTCGCCCCCTGTCCAAGACCGGTGGCCGTAACAACCAGGGTCGCATCACCACCCGTCACATCGGTGGTGGACACAAGCGTCAGTACCGTCTCATCGACTTCCGTCGTAACGACAAAGATGGCGTCAACGCCAAGGTCGCTCACATCGAGTACGACCCGAACCGCACGGCGCGCATCGCGCTCCTGCACTTCGTTGACGGCACCAAGCGCTACATCATCGCCCCGAACAAGCTGAACCAGGGCGACATCATCGAGTCGGGTTCGGGTGCTGACATCAAGCCCGGCAACAACCTGCCGCTGAAGAACATCCCCACCGGTACCATCATCCACGCGGTTGAACTGCGTCCGGGCGGCGGTGCCAAGATGGCCCGCTCCGCCGGTTCGTCGGTTCGCCTCGTTGCGAAGGATGGCATCTACGCCCAGCTGCGCCTGCCGTCCGGAGAAATCCGCAACGTCGACGCCCGCTGCCGCGCCACGATCGGCGAGGTCGGCAACGCCGAGCAGTCGAACATCAACTGGGGCAAGGCCGGCCGGATGCGCTGGAAAGGCGTTCGCCCGACCGTTCGTGGTGTTGCCATGAACCCGGTCGACCACCCGCACGGTGGTGGCGAGGGAAAGACGTCCGGTGGACGTCACCCCGTCAGCCCCTGGGGCCAGAAAGAAGGCCGTACCCGGCACCCGAACAAGGAAAGCGACAAGCTCATCGTTCGTCGCCGTACTGTCGGCAAGAAGCGTAAGTAGGAGTAGACGATGCCACGCAGTCTCAAGAAAGGCCCTTTCGTTGACGACCACCTGCTTCGCAAGGTTGTCCGGGCGAATGAAGCCAGCAGCAAGAACGTAATCAAGACCTGGTCGCGCCGTTCGATGATCATCCCCGACATGCTCGGGCACACCATCGCGGTTCACGACGGACGCAAGCACATCCCGGTGTTCGTCACCGAGAGCATGGTCGGGCACAAGCTCGGCGAGTTTGCGCCCACCCGCACCTTCCGTGGTCACGTGAAGGACGACAAGAAGGGCCGTCGCCGCTAACGCGGTGACGTGAAGGAGGAGAAGAAATGGTGGAGTCGATCGCACGCGTGCGTCACATCCGCGTTACCCCCCAGAAGGCTCGTCGCGTCGTCAACTTGATTCGCGGCAAGCAGGCCCACGAGGCCCTGGGAATCCTGAAGTTCGCAGCGCAGGGCGCCAGCGACCCGGTGTACAAGCTGGTGGCCTCGGCCATCGCGAATGCACGAGTCAAGGCCGATGCAGCGAACACATACCTGGACGAGCAGGACCTCTTCGTGAGCCAGGCATTCGTTGATGAGGGTACGACCCTCAAGCGTTTCCAGGCCCGCGCACAGGGTCGCGCATTCCAGATCAAGAAGCGTACGAGCCACATCACTGTTGTGCTCGCCACTCCTGAGGAGGGTACGAAGTAATGGGTCAGAAAGTAAACCCGTATGGCTTCCGTCTGGGAATCACGACCGACCACGTGTCGCGTTGGTTCTCTGACAGCACGAAGCCGGGCCAGCGTTACAGCGACTTCGTCGCTGAAGACGTCAAGATCCGCCGCCTGCTGAGCACGACCCTCGACCGCGCGGGAGTTTCGCGCATCGAGATCGAGCGCACCCGTGACCGCGTTCGCGTCGACATTCACACCGCCCGTCCGGGCATCGTGATCGGTCGTCGTGGCGCCGAGGCCGAGCGGATCCGCTCCGACCTCGAGAAGCTCACGAGCAAGCAGATCCAGCTCAACATCCTCGAGGTCAAGAACCCTGAGGTCGACGCCCAGCTCGTTGCCCAGGGCATCGCAGAGCAGCTCTCCGCTCGTGTGGCTTTCCGCCGCGCGATGCGCAAGGGCCTGCAGGGCGCCCAGCGCGCCGGCGCCAAGGGTGTTCGCATCCAGGTGTCCGGTCGTCTCGGCGGCGCTGAGATGAGCCGCTCGGAGTTCTACCGCGAGGGACGCGTGCCACTGCACACCCTGCGTGCGAACATCGACTACGGCTTCTACGAAGCCAAGACCACCTTCGGCCGCATCGGCGTGAAGGTCTGGATCTACAAGGGCGACATCACCAACAAGGAACTCGCCCGCGAGCAGGCCAACGCTAAGTCGTCCCGCCCCGAGCGTCGTGACGACCGACCCCGCCGTGCGCCCCGCGCAGAGGCCGCGGCGCCGGTTGCAGCAGGAGTTGAGGCATAACCATGTTGATTCCACGCAGAGTCAAGCACCGTAAGCAGCACCACCCGGGCCGTACCGGCCACGCAACCGGTGGCACCGAGCTGTCGTTCGGCGAGTACGGCATCCAGGCCATCACCCCCGCGTATGTGACCAACCGTCAGATCGAGTCCGCTCGTATCGCGATCACCCGTCACATGAAGCGCGGCGGCAAGGTCTGGATCAACATCTATCCTGACCGCCCGCTCACCAAGAAGCCGGCCGAAACCCGCATGGGTTCCGGTAAGGGTTCTGTGGAGTGGTGGGTCGCCAACGTGAAGCCGGGTCGTGTGCTCTTCGAAATCGGCGGTGTCACTGACATCGTCGCCAAGGAAGCGCTCACCCGCGCCATTCACAAACTGCCGTTGAAGGCACGCATCATCAAGCGCGAGGAGGGCGACGCATAATGGCGATCGGATCCAAGGAGCTCGCCTCAGTCGAGCTCGACACTTTTGAAAACGAACGACTGTTCGACGAGCTGAAGAAGGCCAAGGAAGAGCTGTTCAACCTGCGCTTCCAGTCGGCCACCGGTCAGCTTGAAAGCCACGGCCGCCTCCGCGCGGTCAAGCGCGACATCGCTCGTATCTACACGGTTCTCCGTGAGCGCGAGTTGGGCATTCGCCCGACGCCCGCACCGGTCGAAGCGGCCGTCAAGGCCGACAAGGCAGAGAAGAAGCCCAAGAAGGCCCCCAAGGCTGCAGAATCCGAAACGGATGCTGTCGCTGAGGCCGTCGAAACGAAGGAGGCCTAGTCATGGCGAAGACTGACGAAACGGTCGTCGCAGCCGAGGCAGAAGCTCTCGTTCGCGGCTACCGGAAGACGCTGCGCGGCTACGTGACCAGCGACAAGATGGACAAGACCATCGTTGTCGAGGTCGAAGACCGCGTGAAGCACCCGTTGTACGGCAAGGTCATCCGCCGTACGTCCAAGCTGAAGGTCCACGACGAGGCGAACATCGCCGGCGTCGGAGACCTGGTCCTGATCAGTGAGACCCGTCCGCTGAGCGCCACCAAGCGCTTCCGCCTGGTCGAGATCCTCGAGAAGGCCAAGTAAGCCTCGCGCTTACTTGATAGAAGGGTATAAAAAGTGCTTCAGCAAGAATCACGACTCAAGGTTGCCGACAACACGGGTGCCAAGGAACTGTTGACCATCCGCGTCCTCGGTGGCTCCGGTCGTCGTTACGCAGGCCTCGGTGACACCATCGTCGCCACCGTCAAGGACGCGATCCCGGGCGGAAACGTCAAGAAGGGCGACGTCGTCAAGGCCGTCGTCGTTCGCGTCAAGAAGATGACCCGTCGTCCAGACGGTTCGTACATCAAGTTCGATGAGAACGCCGCAGTGATTTTGAAGAACGACGGTGACCCCCGGGGCACCCGAATCTTCGGACCGGTCGGTCGCGAGCTTCGCGACAAGAAGTTCATGAAGATCATCTCGCTGGCACCGGAGGTTATCTAAATCATGGCCAGACTCAAAAAGGGTGACCTCGTACAGGTCATCAGCGGCCGCAGCCAGGCACGCGGCGGCGACCGTGGCAAGCAGGGCAAGGTCATCGCCGTGCTCGTGGAGAAGAACCGTGTCCTCGTCGAGGGCATCAACTTCGTCACGAAGCACGTTCGTGTCGGCCAGACCCAGCGCGGCACCAAGACCGGCGGCATCGAGACCATGGAGGCGCCGATCCACGCGTCCAACGTGGCCATCGTCGACCCGGAGACCAAGAAGCCGACTCGCGTCGGCGTCCGCATCGAAGAGGTAACGAAGGACGGCGTCACCAAGACGGTCCGCATCCGTTACGCCAAGAAGTCAGGGAAGGACCTCTGATGACCGACACGATCGTTGCTGCGGGCGAAGCGCCCGTCAAGACGCTTCCGCGTCTCAAGCAGAAGTACCGCGACGAGATCTCCGCCAAGCTCTCCACCGAGCTCGGTTTCACGAACGTTCACCAGATTCCGAACCTCGTGAAGATCGTCGTCAACATGGGTGTCGGCGAGGCAGCTCGCGACGGCAAGATCATGGATGGCGCCGTCTCCGACCTCACCAAGATCACCGGCCAGAAGCCGCAGGTCACCAAGGCCCGCAAGTCCATCGCGCAGTTCAAACTGCGCGAAGGACAGCCCATCGGAACCCACGTCACCCTCCGCGGCGACCGCATGTGGGAATTCCTGGACCGGCTTCTGAGCCTCGCCCTTCCCCGTATCCGTGACTTCCGCGGCCTCTCGGACAAGCAGTTCGACGGTGCAGGCAACTACACCTTCGGTCTCACCGAGCAGGTCATGTTCCACGAGATCGACCAGGACCGGATCGACCGTCTTCGCGGTATGGACATCACCATCGTGACGACCGCCAAGAACAACGAAGAAGGCCGTGCGCTGCTCAAGGCGCTTGGCTTCCCCTTCCAGACGGCCGAGAACACCAAGTAGTACCGGCTAGTTTTAAACCCTGGGGCTGGACAACCGTCCAGCCCCACCACGACCAAGGTCGTCACCCGTGTAACGGATGAACGAAACCAGGCGAGAAAGGCACCACAAATGACAATGACAGATCCGGTCGCAGACATGCTGACCAGACTGCGCAACGCTAACTCGGCGTACCACGACACAGTGTCGATGCCGCACAGCAAGCTCAAAGCGCACATCGCAGACATCCTCAAGGCGCAGGGTTACATCTCCGCCTGGGATGTCAAGGATGCAGAGGTCGGAAAGACCCTCACGCTGAACCTCAAGTTCGGTCCGAACCGCGAGCGTTCCATCGTCGGCATCAAGCGGGTTTCCAAGCCCGGCCTGCGCGTGTACGCAAAGTCGACCGAAATCCCCACCGTTCTCGGTGGCCTCGGCGTTGCCATCCTGTCCACCTCCAGCGGTCTGCTCACCGACCGTCAGGCCGAGAAGAAGGGCGTAGGCGGAGAAGTTCTCGCCTACGTGTGGTAGTCGACAATGTCACGTATTGGAAGACTCCCCATCCCGATCCCCGCGGATGTCACGGTTGCCACTGAGGGCCGCCTCGTCAGCGTCAAGGGCCCGAAGGGTGAGCTTGCGCTCACCGTCGCCAACCCGATCCAGGTGTCGATCGAAGACGGCCACGTTGTCGTCACCCGTCCGGACGACGAGCGCGCATCGCGTTCGCTGCACGGCCTGACCCGCACCCTGATCGCCAACCAGATCATCGGGGTGACCGTGGGTTACACCAAGGGCCTCGAGATCGTCGGTACCGGTTACCGCGTCGCCCAGAAGGGCACCGCGGTCGAGTTCGCCCTTGGCTTCTCACACCCGGTCCTCATCGAGCCGCCCGTCGGCATCACCCTGACCGTCGAGGGCGTCAACCGCCTCACGGTCGGTGGCATCGACAAGCAGGCCGTCGGCGAGGTCGCCGCCAACATCCGTAAGATTCGCAAGCCTGAGCCCTACAAGGGCAAGGGTGTGCGTTACGCCGGCGAGATTGTTCGCCGCAAGGCCGGAAAGAGTGGTAAGTAACCATGGGTCTCGGAACTAGAGGTAAGAGCAAGGCCGCTGCCCGCGGACGCAGGCACACACGTCTTCGCAAAAAGGTCGTTGGGACGGAGCTTCGTCCCCGTCTCGTCGTCACCCGTTCGGCTCGCCACGTCTTCGTGCAGGTCGTCGACGACAGCAAGGGTTTCACCCTTGCGTCGGCATCCACGCTCGAGACGGACATGCGCACCTTCGATGGTGACAAGACCGCCAAGGCCCGTAAGGTCGGTGAACTCGTCGCCGAGCGCGCGAAGGCCGCCGGTATCGACGCCGTCGTATTTGACCGTGGCGGCAGCAAGTACGCGGGACGCGTCGCTGCCATCGCCGAGGGAGCTCGAGAGGGTGGATTGAACCTGTGACCGCTGAAACCAGTAACACAGCAGCCAAGGAGACCGTGGTGGCCGCTGAGGCACCCGTCGAAACCGCTGCGTCAACCGCTCCGGCACAGAACGAGCCTCGTGAGGCTCGTCGTGGTGGCCGTGAGCGCAACCCGAACAAGGATCGCGGAAGCCGCGACGCCGACAAGAGCCAGTTCCTGGAGCGCGTTGTCACCATCAACCGCGTTTCCAAGGTGGTGAAGGGTGGTCGTCGCTTCAGCTTCACCGCCCTCGTCGTCGTCGGTGACGGCAACGGACTCGTCGGCGTGGGATACGGCAAGGCCCGCGAGGTCCCGACCGCTATCTCCAAGGGCGTCGAGGAAGCGAAGAAGAACTTCTTCCGCGTTCCCCGCGTCGGCCTGACGATCCCGCACCCCGTCCAGGGCGAAGCCGCAGCGGGCGTTGTCCTGCTGCGTCCCGCCGCTGCCGGTACCGGCGTTATCGCCGGTGGCCCCGTCCGCGCCGTGCTCGAATGCGCCGGCATCCACGACGTCCTGAGCAAGTCGCTCGGTTCGTCGAACACCATCAACATCGTCCACGCCACCGTCGAGGCACTGCACCAGCTCGAAGAGCCGCGTGCCGTTGCCGCCCGTCGTGGCCTCGCGTACGAAGACGTGGCCCCGGCCCGTTTCCTGCGCGCCGACGCCGCGGCTGCTGCTGCAGCAGCGGCAGCAAAGGCAGGTGCCTGATGGCTCGCCTCAAAGTGACACAGATCAAGTCCAAAATTAGTGAGAAGCAGAACCAGCGCGACACGCTTCGCAGCCTGGGTCTCAAGCGCATTGGCGCTGTCGTGATCCGCGAGGACAACTCGCAGAACCGCGGCTATGTCAACACGGTTGCTCACCTCGTGAAGGTCGAGGAGATTGACTAATGGCTGACGAGAAGGACGCTGCCGCCAAGGCGGCAACCAAGCCCGCCACCGCAAAGAAGGCTGCCCCCAAGGCTGCCGCCGCGAAGACTGCACCCGCTGAGAAGCGCGAGCAGGTGCTGAAGGTCCACCACCTTCGCCCCGCTCCCGGTTCGAAGAAGGACCGTATGCGCGTCGGCCGCGGTGAAGGATCCAAGGGTAAGACCGCGGGTCGTGGCACCAAGGGCACCAAGGCACGCTACAACGTGCGCATCGGCTTCGAGGGTGGGCAGATGCCTCTGCACATGCGTACCCCGAAGCTGCGCGGGTTCAAGAACCCGTTCCGCGTCGAGTACCAGGTCGTCAACCTCGACCGTCTTGCCGAGCTCTACCCGAACGGTGGCGATGTCACCATCGCCGACCTGGTCGCCAAGGGCGCCGTTCGTGACAACGAAAAAGTCAAGGTGCTCGGTAACGGTGAAATTGCCGTTAAGCTGAACATTGCGGTCGACAAGGTCTCCAGCTCAGCTGAGCAGAAGATCGTCGCCGCGGGTGGCTCAATCAAGTAAGTCCGTAGACGCTGATCGAGCTTGTCGGGCGTCGCCATCGTTCATTCGATAGCGGCCCCGGCAGGCTCGTTTCACGTTAGTAACTGGAGGCCTTTTGTTCAGCGCCATAGCGCGGATCTTCCGCACGCCCGACCTTCGCAAGAAAATCGGATTCAGCCTCGGTATCGTGGCTCTGTTCCGACTGGGCTCGTTCATCCCCTCTCCCTTTGTGGACTTCGGAAACGTGCAAGCGTGTCTCGCGGCGAACCAGGGCACCAGTGGCCTGTACGAACTCGTCAACCTGTTCAGCGGTGGCGCGCTGCTTCAGCTGTCGGTCTTCGCGCTCGGCATCATGCCGTACATCACGGCCTCGATCATCGTGCAGCTCCTGCGCGTGGTCATCCCACACTTCGAGACCCTCTACAAAGAGGGCGCGTCCGGGCAGAGCACGCTCACCCAGTACACGCGCTATCTCACGATCGCCCTCGGCATCCTCCAGTCGACGACGCTCATCACGGTCGCCCGCAGCGGTGCGCTGTTCGGCACCTCCTCCAGCTCCGAGTGCTCGCAGCTCATCACCAACGACGCCTGGTACGCCATCATGCTCATGGTCATCACCATGACGGCAGGCACCGGCGTCATCATGTGGATGGGTGAGCTCATCACCGAGCGCGGCATCGGCAACGGCATGTCGCTCCTCATCTTCACGTCCATCGCGGCCCGCTTCCCGAACTCCCTCGGCTCGATCCTCAACCAGAAGGGCCTCGACACCTTCCTGATCGTGATCGCGGTCGGACTGCTGGTCGTCGCGGCCGTGGTGTTCGTCGAACAGTCGCAACGACGCATCCCGGTGCAGTACGCCAAGCGGATGGTCGGACGACGCACCTACGGCGGCAACAACACGTACATCCCGATCAAGGTCAACATGGCCGGCGTCGTCCCTGTGATCTTCGCGTCCTCGCTGCTGTACCTGCCGGCCCTGATCGCGCAGTTCAACCAGCCGGCTGCCGGACAGGCCCCGGCGGCGTGGGTCTCCTGGGTCACGAACAACCTGACCAAGGGCGACCACCCGCTCTACATGCTGATGTACTTCCTGCTCATCGTCGGGTTCACCTATTTCTACGTCGCGATCACCTTCAACCCGGAAGAGGTCGCCGACAACATGAAGAAGTACGGCGGATTCATCCCCGGCATCCGTGCCGGACGCCCCACGGCCGAGTACCTCGACTTCGTGCTGACCCGGGTGACCCTGCCCGGTGCGCTCTACCTCGGCCTGATCGCCCTGCTGCCGCTGATCGCATTCTCGGTGATCGGAGCCGACCAGAACTTCCCGTTCGGCGGCGCCAGCATCCTGATCATCGTTGGTGTCGGCCTCGAGACGGTCAAGCAGATCGACTCCCAGTTGCAGCAGCGTCACTACGAAGGGCTTCTCCGATGACCCGCTTGCTCGTGATCGGCCCGCCCGGCGCCGGCAAGGGCACCCAGGCGGTTCGCCTGGCCGCTGCCTTCGGTATCCCCGCCGTCTCGACCGGCGACATCTTCCGCTTCAACGTGACGAACCAGACCGAACTCGGCCTCAAAGCCAAGGCGTTCATGGACAAGGGCGCCTACGTGCCCGACTCGCTGACCAATGAGATCGTCGCCGACCGGCTCGCCCAGGCGGATGCCGCTGGCGGTTTCCTCCTGGACGGTTACCCGCGCACGCTCGAACAGGTGCACGAGCTCGACCGCCTGCTCGACGCCGAAGGCACCGCACTCGATGCCGTCGTCCAGATCTCAGCGGACACCGACGAGGTCGTCGCCCGTCTGCTCAAGCGCGCGGCCGAACAGGGCCGAGCGGACGACACGGCCGACGTCATCCGTCACCGTCTCGAGGTTTACTCGGAGCAGACCGCTCCGCTTATCGACGTGTACGGGGCCCGCGGGCTCGTTGTCACTGTTGACGGCCTCGGTGCCGTCGATGCGGTGACCGAGCGCATTCTGAGTGCCCTCGCGGAGCGCGAGCTTCACGCCGTCGACATCAACACGGACGCACCGAGCGCGTCCTGATCCGTTTGCGGGGAACCAGGCAATGAGCCTTCGTCGATCCATCTACAAGTCGCCGGCACAGTTGCGGCTGATGATCGCACCGGGCCTCGCGACCGCCGCGTCCCTCGACGCGGCCCGCGCGCTGATGCGGGCCGGTGTCACGACCCTCGAGCTCGATGCGGCCGCAGAGGCCGCAATCGTGGCCCGCGGCGGCCTGCCGAACTTCAAGCTCGAGCAGGGTTACTTCCACACCGTGTGCGCGAGCGTGAACGAGGACGTCGTCCACGGCATCCCGGGCGCCCGTGTCCTCGCCCCTGGCGACATCGTCTCGATCGACAGCGGCGCGATCCTCGACGGCTGGAACGGTGACGCCGCCTTCAGCTTCGTGATCCCGGACCCGAGCAGGCGTGAGGTCGTGGCCGAACGCCAGAAACTCTCCGACGTCACGGAGCAGTCCCTGTGGCACGGGATCGCCCGCCTCGCTGAGGCGCGGTACCTCAACGAGGTCGGCGATGCCATCGAGGACTACATCGAGTCGCAGGGCAGCTACGGCATCCTGACCGACTACGTCGGCCACGGCATCGGCCGGTCCATGCACGAAGCCCCTCCGGTTTTCAACTACCGGGTGCGCCAGAAGGGACCGGAGGTCAAGCCCGGACTCGTCGTCGCCATCGAGCCGATGGTCGTGCTCGGATCGATCGACACCTTCGTCCGCGACGACGACTGGACCGTCGCGACGAGTGACGGCCTCGCGGCCGCGCACTGGGAGCACAGCGTCGCCGTGCACAAGGACGGCATCTGGGTGCTCACCGCCGAGGACGGCGGCGCAGCCCAGCTCGCCCCCCTCGGCGTCATCCCCGTCCCCATCCCCTAACCAC
>NZ_JASJXJ010000017.1:0-35757 GCF_035018685.1 Cryobacterium sp. RTC2.1 | reverse complement strand
TTCACCTCCCGGGCCGACACCCGCGTCACCCGGGTGAGGACATCCCACGGGCCCGTGCAGCCCATCCGCCAGGCCAGGCCCTCCCGGCCCAAAACCCGAGCCCGCCGGTCCACATCCGTCGCGGTGCTCACCCGGGCCGCATCCACCGTCCGACCGATCGCCTCCACGGTGCTCAGCGCCGTCACCGCTTCTCTGTCGCTGAGCAGCCCCACCGGGATCGCCGCCAGGGCATCGGCGAGAACCGCCTGCGCCTCGGCGAGCCGGGCGACAGCATCCGCATGCACCGACGGCACCGAGCCGACCAGACCCTCCGCGCCCTCGAAACCCTCGGCACCCACGGTGGGCTGGTCCCCCGCGGCCCCGGAACCGGGTGTCTGCGGGGTGTGTGACTGGGGATCCGTAGCTCCTGCCATACCCCGATTCTACGCCGAATAGAACACAAAGACGAGACTTACTCACATAATTGTGGGCTTCTCATTCCGAGTTTCATACCTGAAGACGGTTGATTCTCCTGCCCGTGGTTCCGAATTCAGGAGATCCTCCCGGGCGGGCAACTCCGGTCCGCGGACCAGTGCGGCCGATCCCACCCGACACCAAGAATCTCCTGAATTCGACACCGGGTGCAGACCCGAGGCAGCAGACGCCAACACCGCCGACGAGCGGTGAGACTCCGTTCATCCTGGATGGACTGTGTAACGTCCGTCGCGGCTCGAAGCCCCGACACCCCGCCCGTAGATCGCTCCAGAAGGCGCTACCCGAGCGAGGTGCCGAAGAGCAGGCCGAGCACGTAGGTGACCCCGGCTGCCGCGAAGCCGATCAGCAGCTGGCGGAGCGCACGCCGGAGCGGCGGCCCGCCGGAAAGCAGGCCGACAATCGCGCCCGTCGCAAGGAGGGCGAGCCCGACGAGCACGGACGCGACCACGATCGCCGCAAGCCCCTCGAGGCCGAACAGGTAGGGCAGCACAGGGAGGATGGCGCCGGAGGCGAAGAAGCAGAAGCTCGAGGACGCGGCACCCCAGCCGGTTCCGATCGCCTCGTGCTCGTCCGTCGCGGGGTCGAGAGCCCCGTGCGCGATGTCGGCGCCCTGGACCGGGGCGGCAACCGAAACCGGTCCGGTC
Organism: Cryobacterium sp. RTC2.1; assembly: GCF_035018685.1. Lineage (NCBI taxonomy): Bacteria > Bacillati > Actinomycetota > Actinomycetes > Micrococcales > Microbacteriaceae > Cryobacterium > Cryobacterium sp. RTC2.1. The sequence goes on along the minus strand of NZ_JASJXJ010000017.1, from coordinate 34,639 downwards.
GCCATGGTCAGCGTGCGCAGCACCTCGTGCGCCTGCGCCTCGGCCTCGTCCGCCGCCATGCCTTGCGCCCGGTAGACGAGGGTGAGCTCGTTGGCTGCGAGGTCGAGGTGCGAGAGCACCGTGCGCGCGGTCGCCTGGGGGGTGGATGCCTCGAGCAACTCCCGCTGCGACCGCACCGAGACGTACTCACCCGCACCCATCGACAGGGCGCCGGCGAGCAGGCCGGCGATGCCCGTGAACAGGATGGTCGCGGCGGGGACGCCGGTCGCGCCGATACCGAGCACGAGGGCGAGGTTGGAGACGAGGCCGTCGTTGATGCCGAACACGGCGGCGCGGAACGATCCGGCGAGGCGCTGGCGGCCCCGGGCGGCGAGCCCGCGCACGACCTCCTCGTGGATGCGTTCGTCGGCCGCCATCGTCTTCGTCGCGTCCACGTCGGAATCGTATGGCGAGCGCGCTTCCGCCCGCTGGGCGAGCGCGAGCACGAAGACGGAACCGAATCGTCTCGCGAGGAACCCGAGGAACCGGGTGCGCACGGCTCCACGTTTCGGCGGGCCGGCCTGGTCGCCGAGCAGGTCCCGCCAGTGCGCCTCGTGGCGGGCTTCCGCCTCGGCGAGGGCGAGCAGGATCTCCTTCTCCTCACCGGTCCGGCGGGAGGCGAGGTCGCGGTAGACCGCGGCCTCCGCGCGTTCATCGGCGAGGTACTGGCGCCAGCGACGAATGTCAGCGGGGGTCGCCGTGGTCTCAGCGCTCGGGGAATCGGGACGTTCCTGGGCTGCGCTCATCGCAATCACGCTTCCGGGGCCGGTTCGAGGGAGGTCTGGGCGACCCGGGCTGACTCGTGCGGGCCCGAGCCGTCGAGCCCGTAGAACGGTTCGTCGAACTGCACGGTCCAGATCGCCTCCCGACCGGAGACAGGGGCGTAGAGGGCTGCGCCGTCGGTGTCCCCGGCCCCGACGATGACGCCGATGGGGTCTTCGACCATCGACTCCGGGTAGCGGCTCCGGTCGAGCCGCACCAGAACCTGCATCCCGACGCCGAAAACGGCTCGGCTCGCGGGCCCGTCCGGTGCGGGCTCGCGTCGCTTCCAGAGGGCCATTACTCGGCCGTTCCTGCCCTTTCGAGGACAAGTTCCCGTACCCGTGCGGCATCCGCTTGTCCGCGCATGGCCTTCATGACGGCACCGATCACGGCGCCGGCCGCCTGGACCTTGCCGTCGCGGATCTTCGCGAGCACGTCGGGCTGGGAGGCGAGAGCGAGGTCGATGGCCTCGATGAGCGGGCCGTCGTCGGAAACGACGGCAAGACCGCGGATCTCCACGACTTCGAGCGGGGTGCCTTCGCCGGCGATGACGCCCTCGAGCACCTGGCGGGCCAGGCGGTCGGTCAGCGTTCCCGCGGTGACCAGTTCGATCAGAGCGGCGAGCTGCACCGGCTCGACCAGGGAGTCAGCGGAGACGCCGGCGACGTTCGCGAGCCTGGCGACCTCGCCGGTCCACCACTTGCGGGAGGACTGGGCGGATGCGCCGGCTGCGACGGTGGCCTCGACAGCGTCGAGCAGGTCGGAGTTGACGACGTCCTGGAACTCGAGGTTGGCGAAGCCCCAGTCGGCCTGGAGGCGCTTGCGGCGTGCCGCGGGCGGCTCCGGCAGGGTCGCGCGGAGTTCTTCGACCCAGGCGCGGGAGGGCGCGACGGGGACGAGGTCGGGCTCCGGGAAGTAGCGGTAGTCGTCGGCGTCGGACTTGGGCCGGCCCGCGGACGTGATGCCGGTGTCCTCATGCCAGTGCCGGGTCTCCTGCGTGATCGTTCCGCCGGCGGCGAGGAGTGCGGCCTGGCGCTGGATCTCGTAACGGACGGCACGTTCGACGCTGCGGAGCGAGTTGACGTTCTTGGTCTCCGTGCGGGTGCCGAGCTTTCCGGAGCCGCGCGGGCGCAGGGACACGTTCGCGTCGCAGCGCACGTTGCCCTCTTCCATCCGCGCGTTGGACACGCCGAGCGCCTTGACGATCTCGCGGATCGCCGCAACGTAGGTGCGCCCGATCTCGGGAGAGTCGGCCTCGCCGCCCTCGATCATCTGCGTGACGATCTCGACGAGGGGCACGCCGCCGCGGTTGTAGTCGACGAGCGAGTAGTCGGCGCCCTGGATCCGGCCGGTCGCGCCGCCGACGTGGGTGAGCTTGCCCGCGTCGTCTTCCATGTGGGCGCGTTCGATGTCGATCGTGACCTGGCGGCCGCTCTCGAGTTCGATCGTGAGCTGCCCGTTGAACGCGATCGGCTCGTCGTACTGGGAGGTCTGGAAGTTCTTCGCGGTGTCGGGGTAGAAGTAGTTCTTGCGGGCGAAGCGCGAGTATTCCGCGATCTCGCAGCCGAGGGCGAGCCCGAGGCGGATGCTCGACTCGATCGCCTTCGCGTTCACCTGCGGGAGCCCGCCGGGGAGTCCGAGGCAGGTCGGGCAGGTGTTCGTGTTCGCACCCTGGCCGAATTCGTTGGCGCAGCCGCAGAACATCTTGGTCTTGGTGTTGAGTTCGACGTGCACCTCGAAGCCGAGCACCGGCTCGAACAGTTCGAGGGCCTTGTCGTAATCCATCAGTTCAGCCTTCTTCATCAGACGGCTCCCCCTTCGCTCGCGAACATTTGTGTGGGTGCCAGTTTCGGCGCAAGGCTGAGCAGGGTGTGTCCCCAGTGCGCTTCGAGCAGCTGCTCGACGGCGGCACCGAAGGTGTACAGACGGGCGTCCTGCTTGGCGGGCGCCATGACCTGCAGCCCGACGGGCAGGCCGTCCTCCGGCGCGAGGCCCATCGGCAGGCTCATTCCCGGGATGCCGGCGAGGTTCGCCGGGATCGTGGTGACGTCGTTGAGGTACATCGCCATCGGGTCGTCCATCTTCTCGCCGAACTTGAACGCCGTGGTCGGCGCGCTCGGGGACAACAACACGTCGACCTTCTCGAATGCGGCGTCGAAGTCGCGCTGGATCAGGGTGCGCACCTTCTGGGCGCTGCCGTAGTACGCGTCGTAGTAGCCGGCGCTCAGAGCGTAGGTGCCGAGGATGATCCGGCGCTTGACCTCGGGTCCGAAACCGGCGTCGCGCGTCGCGGCCATGACCCGTTCGCTCGTGAGCGGTCCCTCTGCCGGGTCCACGCGGATGCCGAAACGCACCGAGTCGAAGCGGGCGAGGTTGCTCGAGGCCTCGGCGGGGAGGATCAGGTAATACGCGGCGACGGCATATTCGAAGCTCGGTGCACTGACCTCTTCGATCTCGGCGCCGGCTGCGACGAGCATCGCGAGGGTTTCGTTGAAGCGCTGCAGGACTCCGGGCTGGAACCCGGGGCCGGACAGCTCCTTGACGACACCGATCCGGACGCCGGTGAGGGCACCGTCGACCCGGCCCGCGATCGCGGCGGCGGCCATCGAAGGCCAGCGGTCGGTCAGCGAGGTGGAGTCGAGCGGGTCGTGGCCGCTGAGAACGTCGTGCAGAAGCGCGGCGTCGTAGACGGTGCGGCTGACCGGTCCGACCTGGTCGAGCGAGGAGGCCAGGGCGATCGCACCGTAGCGGGAGACTCCGCCGTATGTCGGCTTGACTCCGACGGATCCGGTGACGGCTGCGGGCTGGCGGATCGATCCGCCGGTGTCGCTGCCGAGGGCGAGGGGCGCTTCGAACGCGCTCACCGCTGCGGCGGATCCTCCGCCGGAGCCGCCGGGAATCCGGTCGAGGTCCCAGGGGTTGTGGGTCGGGCCGTACGCGGAGAACTCGGTGGACGAGCCCATCGCGAATTCGTCCATGTTGGTCTTGCCGAGCGGGATCAGCCCGGCTTCGCGGACGAGCCGCACGACCGTGGCGTCGTAGGGCGGGATCCAGCCCTCGAGGATCTTCGAGCCGGCGGTCGAGGGCATGTCGCGCGTCGCGAGCACGTCCTTGATGGCGATGGGCACGCCCGCGAGCGGACCGAGCACGGCACCGGCGGCGCGCTGGGCGTCCACGACGGCGGCCGCGGCGAGGGCGTTCGCCCCGGCCACGTGCAGGAACGCGTGTACGTCGGTGTCGACGGCCGCGATGTGGTCAAGGTGGGCCTGCGTCGCCTCGACGGAGCTGACGGCGCCGCTCGTGAGGAGGATGGAAAGGTCGGCGGCGGAGAGGCGGGTGAGATCGGTCATGGTTACTCCTCGTCCAGGATCGCGGGCACGCGGAATTTGTCGCCGTCGCGGTCGGTCGATCCGGAAAGTGCTTCTTCGACGGACAGGGACGGCACGACGACGTCGGCGCGGAAAACGTTGGTCAACGGCATCGGGTGGCTCGTCGCGGGAACTTCGGGCGTTGCGACTTCGGCGACCTTCGCCACCGAGTCCACGATCTGGCCGAGTTCGGCGGTGAGGCGGGTGATCTCCTCCGGGCTGAGGTCGATCCGGGCGAGGTTTGCCAAGTGCGCAACCTGCTCGGCCGTGATTTCAGACATGTTGCTCCGATTGTGGTTGAGGTGAATACCCAATTCTATTCGGAGCCGTTGGTGACCAAATCCGCGTTGTCCGTTCCGATCAGCGCCATGTTGTGCAGCGACTCGCTCCCTGGCTCGAAATACGCGTTGTGGCCGAGCGAGGCCGTGAGGCTGGCCCCGGTGATCCGGTCGGTCGAACCGCGGACCCCGAGCGGATGCGCCCCGTACGATTCGGCCCCCGGGTCACTCCCGAAGAAGGCACTGTTGACGGCCGGATCCCAGTCGGCCTTGCCGACCCAGACGTTCTCGCCCGTCACATGCAGGCTGGCCGCGGACTGGATCTGGCTGCCCGGCGATCCGACGAGCACGAGGGCGTCGACATCGAAGGAGCCACGGGCGAGGGCGGTGAGCGCGACGGTCGAGCCGTAGGAGTGCGCGTAGACGGAGATGAAAGGCTGGTGCCCCCCGCGGTCCGAGCGGATGCCGAGGGAGGACTTCTCGAGGAAGTCGGCTCCGACGATGGCCTTGTCGAGGCCGCCGACGCTGAACAGGTCGGGGACCTCGTAGCCGATCCAGGCGACCGTCGCGATGCTGGCATTCGCCTGGCCCGCGCCCTGGCCTGCGCGTTCGGCGAGCACCTTCTCCTGTTCCATGTACAGGTCGTTCGCCGTGTCCGTCCAGTGCACGATCTCGGCCTCGACGGTGTAGTTCATTCCGGGAACGAGGAAGCCGACGTAGTCGGCGGTGTCGGGATTGCCGAGCGCGATGGCCGCGCGACCGCCGCCCGTGCTGTCGAGCAGGATCAGGGAGCGGCGCGGCCCCGCGTCGGCTTGCCTGAGTGCGGTGCGCACCTGGTCGAGGACGGCGAGCTCGTGGGTGGCGCTCGTGCGGTCGTCGTCGCTCAGCGTGCCCGCGAGGCGCTGCTGGGTCTCGGTGATGCTCTCGTTCAGGTATCGGGCGTTCGCCCGGCCACGCTCCCGGAACGGGATGCCCTCGAGGTTGCCGACGAGGCGGGGTGCCGCGGCGATGAGGGAGGAGCGTTCGGTGCCGCCGAGGGACGTCCACCAGCCGGTGACCTCTGTCGCGGCCGGCGGAACCGCGAGGAGGGAGTCGAGCTGTTCGGGGAAGTCCAGCACGAAGCTCGAGATGTCTGCGACCGAGAGCCGGGCAAGGCCGGCGAGGAGGCTCGACCCGCGCAGGAAGCGGAGGGAGTTGACGTCTCCGTCGATCGATACGACCGGTTCGAGGCCGAGGGGCTGCAGTCCCAGGTCGGTGTCGCTCGACACGACCGCGTATTCGTGCACCTGAAAGGCCTCGCTGGCCCCATTGAATACCAGCGAGGATGCAAGAAGAATTGCCGCGCCTAACAGCAAACCTGGGTACGTCCCCTCACGAACACCGAGCGGTGGATCGGCACGGTATCAAGTGCACACCCTGCACTTTTAGAGTATCGAAGAATGCGCCCGTTGGGGATGAACTTTGTCCCCGGTCCGGGTGCAAATATTCGGGCAGTGAAACCGGGTATTGCGCGCGGGCATATATGCGTGGTCTTATATAGGCATGTCACTGACCATTGCTTTGCTCGGGATGCTCGAGCTCTCGCCCCTCTCCGGGTACGACCTCAATAAGAGGATCGAGGCATCCGTCATTCATTTCTGGTCTGCGGACCAGTCCCAGATCTATCGCACGCTCAGCCGCCTGGTCGCTGACGGACTCGCCGAGGTCACGGTCATCGCCCAGGACGGCAAGCCAGATCGGCGCGAACACCGGATCACCTCGGCGGGTCACGCGGCCCTCGACGCCGCGCTCAGGGCGCCGCTGGAACCTGAGACCCCGCACGAGTCCTTCCTGATGCGCATCTTCTTCGCCGGAGCGCTCGGAATCGACGGCGTCCGCGAACTCCTCCGAGCGCGGAGGGAGGAAGCGAGCCGGCTGCTCGCGCGCCTGACCACCATCGAGGCCCGGGATCCCGGGCGACCGGAAACCATCGGCCAGGCCCTGCGCCGGGCCACGCTCCGCAACGGAATCGTCCACGCCGAGGCGGAACTCGCCTGGCTGGACGAAACCGAATCCGTCCTGGTCACGGCTTCACGGTGACCGGGTATCCGCTCGAGCACGGCGTAGACGCCCCTGGCTCGGAGACGATCGTGTTACTGCACGGCGGCACCGTCGCCTCCTGGTCCTGGCAGCCGCAGGTCGAGGGCATGCCGGACCGGCACATCCTCACACCGGACCTGCCGGGCTTCGGCTCCCGGTCGGGGGAAGAGTGGCATTCGCTGGATCGCACCGCTGACGACGTTGCCGAGATCATCCGCTCCCAGGCCAGGGGCGGGAGCGCCCACGTGATCGGGCTTTCGCTCGGCGGCCTCGTCGCCGTGCACTTGATGGCCCGGCACCCGGAGCTGATCCAGTCCTGTCTGATCTCGGGCGCACCCATGACCGGCATCCATGGAGCTGCCCGGTTCCTCAACACCCTCCAGCTGCGACTGTGGGACAGGGCCTGGTACTGGAAGGCGCAGGCGAAGGCGTTCGGATTGCCTGCCGACGCCGTCGACCTGTTCGTCGGCCACGGCCTGGGCATCCGCGCAGACAACGCGGCACGCGTGTTCGCGGACGTCAACCGGGGCGGCTGCCCGGATTCGCTCGGCGATTACCGGGGTCCGCTCCTCGCCGTCGCTGGAGAAAAGGAGTCCCGCCTGGTGCGGCGCAGCTTTCCCGAATTGCGCAGCAGGCTCCCGCAGACACTCACCTGGATCGCTCCCGGCATGCACCACGTCTGGAGCATCGAGAACGTCGACCTCTTCAACCGGATGGTCCTCGGCTGGGTCGATCGCCTCACGGCTCCCGAACCGGACTGACCGGTGACCGGTCCGGCCCCGTCAGTCGGTCGGTGCGGTGACCGTACCCTCTGTCACGTCGGCGCCGGTCACGTCGGCGCCGGTCACGTCGGAGACGGCGCCATCAGCCGCGTCGAGCGCGGCGGGGCCTCCGGTGACGAGGAGCCGGAATTGCGCTGCGTCGAGGATGCGCAGCCCGAGGGCCTCCGCCTTGGTGAGCTTGGAACCTGCGCCCGGTCCGGCGGCCACGAAGTCGGTGTTCTTCGACACGCTCGAGGCGCTCTTTCCGCCAGCGGAGATGATCGCCTCCTGGGCTTCTTCCCTGGTGAAGCCCTCGATCGACCCGGTCGCGACGACGGTGAGCCCGGTGAGCACTCCCCCGGCGGCCGCGGCAGCGCCCGGTCCCGGGTGGTCCGGCGTCCGGAACTGCACGCCGGCGGCGGTCCACTGGTCCACGATGTCGCGGTGCCAGTCCACCTCGAACCAGTCGATGATGGCGTCTGCGATGATGCCGCCGACGCCGTCGACCTCGGCGAGCTCGTCCCGCGTCGCCGCTCGGATCCCGTCGAGGCTGCCGAAATGGCCGGCGAGGGCGCGCGCGGCGACGGGGCCGACGTGGCGGATGTTGAGCGACACCAGCAGGCGCCAGAGCGGTTTCGTCTTGGCGAGTTCGATCTCGGCGAGCAGCTTGATCGCACTCGAGGACGGCTGCGGACCGGTGAGGCCCGCCCGCTTCTCGGCAGCCGTCGGGTTCCGCCGGAACGGGGTGCGCAGCCGGTTCGTGCCGTCTGCCTCCTCGCGGGGCAGCCCGGTCTCGGCATCGCGCACGACCACCTCGATCGGGGTCAGGTCGTCGAGGGTGAGGTCGAAGAGGCCGGCTTCCGTGCGCAGCGGCGGCTCGATCGGCACGGTCGGCTGGGTGAGGGCGGCCGCGGCCACCTCGCCGAGCACCTCGATGTCGAGCGCGCCGCGGGAACCGATGTGCTCGACCCGCCCGCGCACCTGGGCCGGGCAGCTGCGCGCGTTCGGGCAGCGCAGGTCGATGTCGCCCTCCTTGGCCGGCGCGAGCGGGGTGCCGCACTCCGGACAGTTCGCCGGCATCACGAACGCGCGTTCGCTGCCGTCGCGCAGTTCGACGACCGGGCCGAGAATCTCGGGGATCACGTCGCCGGCCTTCCGCAGCACGACGGTATCGCCGATCAGCACGCCCTTGGCCTTGACGACGTCCTGGTTGTGCAGGGTGGCCTGCCGCACCTCGGAGCCCGCGACCCGCACCTTCTGCATCACGGCGAAGGGGGTGGCACGGCCGGTGCGGCCGACGCTCACGACGATGTCGAGCAGCTTGGTGTTCACCTGTTCCGGCGGGTACTTGTATGCGATCGCCCAGCGTGGCGCCCGGCTCGTTGCGCCCAGTTCGGCGTGCAGGGCGAGTTCGTCGACCTTGATCACGATGCCGTCGATCTCGTGGGACACACTCGCCCGGTGCTCTCCGTAGTACGCGATGAAGGCGGATGCCCCGCTCGCGTCCGGTTCGACGCGGAAGTAGCTGCTCGTCGGCAGTCCCCAGCCGGCCAGGAGTCCGTAGACCGCGGACTGGGCGTCGGCCTGCGGATCGGCCCAGGCCCCGATGCCGTGCACGAGCATCCGCAGCCGGCCAAGCCTCGCGCGCATCAGGCGCAGGGCCTCCTGGCTCTTGCCCTCTGCCTTCTGGCGCAGCGAGCCGGCCGCGGCGTTGCGCGGGTTGGCGAAGGGACGTTCCCCGGCGGCGACCTGCTGGGCATTGAGATCCGCGAAGGCGACGACGGGGAAGAAGACCTCGCCGCGTACCTCCATCAGCGGCGGATGCCCGGTGCCTGACAGTCGCTCGGGGATGCCGGGCACCCAGTGGATGTTCTCGGTGACGTCCTCGCCGACGACGCCGTCGCCGCGGGTCGCCGCGGTGACGAGCACGCCGTCCTCGTAGCGGAGGTTGATCGCGAGGCCGTCGATCTTGAGTTCGCACAGGTAGTGGACGGGGCGGCCGGCGTCCCGCTCGACCTTGGCGGCCCACGCCTCGAATTCCTCGACCGAGAAGACGTTGTCGAGGCTCAGCATCCGCTCGGCGTGCTGCACGGGCGCGAACAGGCTCGTCTCGGCGCGGCCTCCGACGGTCTGGGTGGGGCTGTCCTGGCTCGCGAGCTCGGGAAACTCACCCTCGAGAACCGCGAGCCGGCGGACGAGCGCGTCATAGTCGGCGTCGGAGATGACGACCTCGTTGCGCTCGTAGTATGCGTCCCTGGCGTCGATGATGCTCGCGGTGAGGTCGGCGACCTCGGCGGCGGCCCGCTGGAGCTCCGGCGGCGTGGAGTCGTCGGGCGCGGCGCTCGCGGCGTCAGGCACGGGCGGCGGGAACGGCGACCGGGGCTGGTTCAACGGCAGCCGATGGCACGGGTACGGCGCTCACGGTGCGGTCGATCGTGCACTGGCCGAGCACCCGGGTGCCGACGTAGAGCACCGCGGTCTGGCCGGGGGCGACGCCCGTCAGGGGCTCGCGCGGCGTGATCACGAGTTCGATTGCTCCTGCGTCGGTTGCTCCTGCGCCGGCCGAGTCTGCGCTAGCCGGAACCGGGACACTCACGACCTGCGCGACGGCGGGCACCGGGTCGGCGTGCGCGCGGATCTGCACGTCGCAGTCGAAGGCGATCCCGGGGTGCTCCGGCGCCAGGCCGGTCCAGGTGAACTTCGAGCCGGCGATGAGGCCGATCGCGAGCGCCTCCTTCGGGCCGACGACGACAGTGTTCGTGATCGGGCGCACCTCGAGCACGAATCGCGGCTTGCCGTCCGCGGCCGGCGTGCCGATCTGGAGGCCCTTGCGCTGGCCGACGGTGAACGCGGCGGCACCCTCGTGCCTGCCGAGGGTGTTGCCCTCGCGGTCGAGGATGTCGCCTGCGGATGCAGGGACGCGCTCGGCGAGCCAGCCGCGGGTGTCGCCGTCAGGAATGAAGCAGATGTCGTAGGAGTCCGGCTTGGTCGCGACCGAGAAGCCGCGCTCGGCGGCCTCCGCACGCACCTCGGCCTTGGACGGCGTCTCGCCGAGCGGGAACATCGAGTGCTCGAGCTGCTCGGCGGTCAGCACGCCGAGCACGTAGGACTGGTCTTTCGCCCAGGCGCTCGCGCGGTGCAGTTCGCGGTTCCCCGCGGCATCCGTCTGGATGCTCGCATAGTGGCCGGTGCAGACGGCGTCGAAGCCGAGGTCGATCGCCTTGTCGAGCAGGGCGGCGAACTTGATGCGCTCGTTGCAGCGCATGCAGGGGTTCGGGGTGCGGCCGGCGGCGTATTCGGCGATGAAGTCGTCGACGACGTCGAGCTTGAACCGCTCGGAGAAGTCCCAGACGTAGTACGGGATGCCGATGATGTTCGCGGCCCGCTGGGCGTCCATCGAGTCCTCGATGGTGCAGCAGCCGCGGCTGCCGGTGCGCAGGGTTCCGGGCATGCGGCTCAGGGCGAGGTGCACGCCGACGACCTCGTGCCCCGCCTCCACCGCGCGCGCCGCCGCCACCGCGGAGTCGACCCCGCCACTCATTGCTGCCAAAACCTTCACCGGGCAAGTGTAATCGGACGGCCCGGTTTGGCCAATGCGGCTCGGGCACGTCGAGCCCGGGAGGTCAGCGGGTGGGCACGCGGTCGTTCATGCCGGCGCGGCTGGCCTGGGCGTGCGCTGCCGGCAGCGCGGCGAGGAAGGCGTCGACGTCGGCCCCTGTCGAATCGCGGCCGAGGGTGATCCGCAGGGCGCTGCGGGCCTCCGCCTCGCTGCGGCCCATGGCACGCAGCACGTGCGAGGGCTCCGGGATGCCGGCCTGGCACGCCGATCCGGTCGATACGGAGATTCCGGCGGCGTCGAGCAGGAAGAGCAGCGACTCCCCCTCGCAGCCGGGGAAGGTGAAGTGGGCGTTGCCGGGCAGGCGCTGCTCATCCGGCCCGTCGGGTGCCGCACCGTTGAGCACCGCGGTGGGCACGACGGCGAGCACCCCCGCGATCAGCCGGTCGCGGAGCGCCCTCAGGTGCACGTTGCGGGCGGGCAGGTCGCCGAGGGCGGATGCCGCGGCCGCGAACGCGACCGCCGCTGCGACGTCCTGGGTACCGCTCCGCACCTGGCGTTGCTGGCCGCCGCCGTGGATCAGCGGGACGATACTGGCCCGGCGCGACAGCACGAGTGCTCCGATGCCGACCGGCCCGCCGATCTTGTGGGCGGAGAGGCTGAGGGCGACGATGCCGCCCGCGGAACCTCCGGCGCCGCCGGAGGCACCGGTGCGGCCCGCGCCGCTGAGCGCGCGGAAGTCGATCGGCACCTGGCCGTACGCGGACACGGCGTCGATATGCACCGGGATCCCGTGGACGGCGGCGATCTCGCCGATCTCGGCGACGGGCTGCAGGGTACCGACTTCGTTGTTCGCGGCAAGCAGGCTGAGCAGTGCGACATCCTCTGCGCCGGTCTCGAGGGCATCCGCCACCCGGGCCGGGTCGACCCGGCCTGCCCTGTCGAGCGGAAGCCACCCGGGTTCTGCGCCGTCGTGGTTTTCGAGCCACTCGACGGTGTCCATGGTCGCGTGGTGCTCGCCGCCGGGGACGAGGATGCGCCTGCGCGGGGCGCGCGCCCAGAACAGGCCCTTGAGGGCGAGGTTGATCGCCTCGGTGCCTCCCCCGGTGAACACGACCTCGATCGGATCGCAGCCCACACTCCGTGCCACGGTCTCGCGGGCTTCCTCGAGCATCCGCTTGGCATTCTGGCCCTGGCTGTGGATGGAGGCGGGGTTTCCGACGACGCTCATGGCGTCGACGTATGCCTCGATGGCCGCTGGCAGCATCGGCGTCGTCGCGGCGTGGTCGAGATAAATCGACAAAATACCCTCTTCCGCTCGGTTTTCGGCTGGCTGAGCGTGCGCCGGTGGTCACGGCCAGTCTCCGTACTCATTACTCTAGAACGCATGACTCACGCCGATCCCCTGCACAACCTCGGCGTGCGGCTTTCAGCCGGGGTCGGCGAACTCCGTGTCTGGTCGCAGAACGCCGAGGCCATGGACCTCTGCATCTTCGACGCCACGGACCCGAACTGGATCGTCAAGACCGTGCCGATGACCCGCGACGCGGACAATGTCTGGTCCGGTCGCAGTCGCACCCTGTCCGCGGGCCGCCACTACGGCATCCGCGTCTCGGGGCCTGCCGCACCCACGAATTCGTTCCACCCCGAGAAGACCATGGTCGAGCCCTATTCTCGAGGCCTCGTCAGGGTCGGCCCTGAGCAGTGGCAGTCCTCCGTCGTCGACGACGCCTTCGACTGGGCCGGTTCGGTGAAGCCGAAGATCGCGCTCGACCACACCGTCGTCTATGAGGCGCACGTGCGGGGCATCAGCAAGCTCAACCCGGCCATTCCCGCCGACCTCCGCGGCACCTACGCAGGCCTGGCGCACGAGTCGACGATCACCTATCTCAAGGAACTCGGCGTCACCTCGGTCGAGCTCCTCCCCGTGCAGGCGTTCGTTTCCGAACAGCGCCTGCTCAAGCAGGGTCTCACCAACTACTGGGGTTACAATACCTTCAACTTCTTCACCCCGCACGCCGACTATGCGACCATGGCGTCCCAGTCGGCAGGTCCGGAAGCCGTGCTGCGCGAGTTCAAGGGAATGGTCAAGCTCCTGCACGAGGCCGGCCTCGAGGTGATCCTCGACGTCGTCTACAACCACACCGCCGAGGAGGGTCCCGGCGGCCCCGCGAGCAGCCTCCGCGGCATCGACAACGCTACCTACTACCGCCAGAACGATGCGGGCGGCTACATCGACGTGACCGGCTGCGGCAACACCCTCAACGTCTCCAACGAGGTGCCGCGCCGGCTCGTGCTCGACTCTCTCAAGTACTGGGCGAACGACGTGCAGATCGACGGCTTCCGTTTCGACCTCGCCGCGACGCTGAGCCGCGGGGACAACGTGGAGTTCCAGCGCGACCATCCCCTGATCAAATCCATCCAGTCCGATCCGGAACTCGCCGGCGTCAAGCTCGTCGCCGAGCCGTGGGACGTGGGCATGGGCGGCTGGCAGACCGGCAATTTCCCGGACGGCTGGACGGAGTGGAACGACCGTTACCGTGACCGGATGCGCTCGTTCTGGCTCACCGACATCGCGGCGGCCAGGGACGGCCACTCCGGGAGCGGCATCGGCCGCTTCGCGACCCGGCTGGCCGGCTCCGCGAACACCTTCTCCCTCGAACGCGGCCCGCTCGCGTCGCTGAACTTCATCACGGCGCACGACGGCTTCACAATGGCCGACCTGACCGCGTACAACGTCAAGCACAACGTCGGAAACGGCGAGTCCAACCGCGACGGCACCGACAGCAACAACTCCTTCAACCACGGGGCCGAGGGACCCACGCGCGACCGCGGCATCCTCGCGACCCGGCGCAAGGCGATGCGCAACCTCCTCGGCACGCTTCTGCTCTCCGCGGGCGTCCCGATGCTGACGGCCGGCGACGAATTCGGTCGCAGCCAGCGCGGCAACAACAACGCGTATTGCCACGACAGCGAGCTGACCTGGCTGAACTGGGACCTCGACGACTGGCAGATCGACCTGCACCGTGTCACGAAGAAGCTGCTCCAGCTGCGTCGTGACAACCCGGCCCTCCGCCCGGTGTGGTTCGGCCGCTCCGGCGAAACCACCCTGAGCGCGAGCGAGATGGACTGGTACAACATCGAGGGCAAGTCGATGTCGGAGGACAACTGGCACTCCCCGAAGGAGCGCACCCTGCAGTACCTCGCGGCGTCGACGCCCGAGTTCGAGGAGTTCAACCGGATCCTCCTCATCGTGCAGGGCCGCGAGCGCGACGTGACGGTGACGCTGCCAGAGCACGCCGGCGTCTCCTCGTATTCGCTGCTCTGGGATTCGAGTCACGACGACCTGAGCGACGCGGTCATCGAGCACATCCCCGGCACCCGGCTGCTCGTGCCGGGTGCGTCGATGCAGTTGTTCCGGGCGAGCTAGTCCGGCCTGGTCGCAGAGGAGTCGCAGTGGTGAAGAAGCACGACGGCGCCGGTGGGACGCCCGCGACCGTCGCGCTCACGCACGCGGGCATCCGGTTCACGCCGCACGCCTACGACCACGACCCGTCGGCGACGGGGTACGGCCTCGAGGCCGCTGCAAAACTCGGGCTCGACCCGGCCAGGGTGTTCAAGACCCTGCTGGCGGATGCCGATGGCACGCTCGTCGTCGCCGTCGTGCCGGTCGCCGGCCAGCTCGACCTCAAAGCCCTGGCGCACGCGGCCGGGACCAAGAAGGCCGTGATGGCCGACCCGAAACTCGCCGAGCGGAAGACCGGCTATGTGCTCGGCGGCATCAGCCCGGTCGGGCAGAAGACCCGCCTGGTGACCGTCGTCGACGAGACCGCCCTGCTGTACGACACCGTGTTCGTGTCCGGCGGCCGCCGCGGGTTCGACATCGAGCTGGCGCCGGCGGACCTCCTCGCCGCCACCGACGCCCTCACCGCCCCTATCGCGCGCTAGCCGGCTACGGCGATCAGGCCCATCTCTGCCGAGCTCACCAGCAGGTCGTTCTTCGGGACGACGCGCACCGTGTACCCGAACGCGCCGCCGCGGTCGAGCGCGACCGTCCCAGTGAAGAGGGTCGCACCGCCCTGCTCTGGCGAGTCGGAACCGTCCGCGGCATCCGGGTCGACGACCGCCTCGAGCGCGAGGGTGTGCACGCCGCTCAGCTCGTCGTTGGCCAGGCTCTTCCCGTAGACGACCTCGACGGTGACATCCGCGGGGTCGAGCCCGTTGAGCTGCACATGGGCACGCAGGTGCAGTTCGTCGCCGACCTTGGGAACGGCGGCGACCCCGCCGGACTCGACGTGGGCGACGGAGACGCCCGGCCACTTGGCGACGATGCGCCCCTTCCACACGGCGAGTTCGCGCGCAGCACGGTAGTTGTTCGCGGACAGGCGTGCCTCGGCGGCCCCGGCCGGGCGGTAGAGCTTCTGCACGTACTGGCGCACCATCCGGCCGGCGTTGAGTTCCGGGGAGAGGGTGGCGAGGGTGTGCCGGATCGAGGCGACCCAGCGTTCGGGAACACCGTCGCCGTTGCGGTCGTAGAAGCGGGGAGCGACATGGTGTTCGATGAGCTCGTAGAGCGCGTCGGCTTCGATCCGGTCCCGCTCGGCGGAGTCGCCTGCGGCATCAGCCGACGGGATCGCCCAGCCGTTCTTTCCGTCGTAGTACTCAGGCCACCAGCCGTCGAGGATCGAGAGGTTCAGCGCTCCGTTGAGTGCCGCTTTCATTCCCGAGGTGCCACAGGCCTCCAGGGGACGCAGCGGATTGTTGAGCCAGACATCCGTGCCGGGGTACATCAGCTGCGCCATGCCGATGTTGTAGTCGGGTAGGAACGCGATGCGGGTGCGCAGCTCCGGGTCGGCCGCGAACTGCACGACCTTCTGGATGAGGCGCTTGCCCTCTTCGTCCGCGGGGTGCGACTTGCCGGCGATCACGATCTGGATCGGGTGCTCCGGGTGCAGCAGCAGGGCACGGAGCCGCTCGGGGTCGTGCAGCATCAGGGTCAGCCGCTTGTACGTCGGGACGCGGCGGGCGAACCCGATCGTGAGCACCTTCGGATCGAAGACCTGGCCGATCCATGCCGGCACGATCCCGCCCGGGTTCTGCACGAGCCAGGCCGCGGCGATGCGCCGGCGGGCGTCCTCGACGAACTGCAGGCGCATCGTGCCGCGCACGGCCCAGAGGTCGTCGTCGGTGATCGCGGGCGAGGCCCAGTCGGCCTCAGAGGTATCGCTCGTGCCGAGGCGGTCCTCGGCGAGGTGAAGCAGCGAGGGGTCCGTCCAGGTCGGGGCGTGCACGCCGTTGGTGATCGAATCGATCGGCACGTCCTCGGCGTCGAAGCCCGGCCAGAGTCCCTTGAACATCCGTCGGCTGACCTCGCCGTGCAGCTTGGAGACGCCGTTGGCGCGCTGGCCGAGCCGCAGGCCCATCAGCGCCATGTTGAAGACGTCGGGAGACCCGCCCGGATAGTTCTCCGCGCCGAGGGCGAGGAGCTCGTCGACGCCGACACCGGGAAGGAGGTCGGTCTCGAAGTACCGCTGCACGAGGCTGCGCTCGAACCGGTCGATTCCCGCGGCGACGGGTGTGTGGGTCGTGAACACCGTTCCCGCCCGCGCGACCTGCAGGGCCTCGGCGAAGCTCAGTCCGTCACCGATCAGGCTCGAGATGCGTTCGAGGCCGAGGAACCCGGCATGGCCCTCGTTGGTGTGGAATACCTCGGGTTCCGGCCGGTTGTTGAGGGCGCTCCAGACCTTCACGGCGCGGGCGCCGCCGATGCCGAGGAGCAATTCCTGCAGCAGCCGGTGCTCGCCGCCGCCGCCGTAGAGCCGGTCCGTGACGAGGCGCAGGTCGTCCGCGTTCTCGGGAATGTCCGTATCGAGCATGAGCAGGCGGATGCGGCCGACGTTCGCCTGCCAGACGCGGGCGTGCAGGGTGCGGTTGTCGGGGAGGGCGAGCGAGACCTGCACGGCGGAGCCGTCGGCACGGCGCAGCACGGACAGGGGCAGTCCGTCGGGATCGAGCAGGGGGTAGCTCTCGATCTGCCAGCCGTCCGGGGAGATCGCCTGGCTGAAGTAGCCTGCCCGGTAGAACAGGCCGACGCCGATGAGAGGGACGCCCAGGTCCGAGGCGCTCTTCAGGTGGTCACCCGCGAGGATCCCGAGGCCGCCGGAGTACTGCGGGAGCGCGGCGGCGATGCCGAACTCCGGGGAGAAGTAGGCGATCGACGCGGGCTTGTCACCCTCGAGGCCCTGGTACCAGCGCGGTTCCTGCAGATAGGAGCGCAGCCCGTCCCTGATCGAGTTGACCCAGGAGACGTATTCGTGGTCTGCGGCGAGCGCCACGAGCCGGGCCGGATCGACGGCGCCGAGCAAGGCAACGGGATCAGTACCGATCTCGCGCCACAACTCTGGTGAGATGTGTTCGAAGAGTTGGCGGGTCGGCTCGTGCCAGGACCAGCGCAGGTTACCGGCAAGCTCATCGAGGGCTGCTAGAGCCTCGGGCACGACGGTGCGGACTGTAAATTTACGGATCGCCTTCACGCGTCCCAGCCTAGAGGCGCTGGCAGGTCTCTGTCCCGTTCCTCCCCCGGAAACCGCACAATTCGCGCTACGGTCATCTTGTGGCAAAGACAGCTAAACGTGCAAATGTTGTTCCCGAATCCGTGGCAGGCGCCGACGCCGGCACGGACCTGGCTCCCCCTGCGGGTCAAGGCAAGCGAGGCAAGGAGGAGCCGACGCGCATCTCACGCATTCCGATCCTCGACCTCGCACCCCAGCTGGCCGACAATCTGTGGCCGGCGAAGGCCTTCGTCGGCGAGGCCGTCCCCTTCGGGGCCACGGCATTCCGTGAGGGTCACGACATGATCGGGGTCACCCTGCTCCTGACGGATCCCGAGGGGAACCGGTCCGAGCATCCGATGCACCCGGGGGCCCCGGGCACCGACAGGTGGACAGCCCTCGTCACACTTGGAAGGCAGGGCATCTGGCAGTACCGGGTGCGCGCCTGGGCCGATGGGTGGGCCACGTGGCGCCACACCGCCGAGATCAAGGTCCCCGCCGGGATCGACATCGAGCTGACGTTCCTCGAGGGTTCCGTGCTCCTCGCTGCGGCCGGAACGGACAAGCGCCGTCCGGCCGCCGAGCGTCGCGTTTTCGCGCACGCCGCAGCGGACCTCACCAACCCGGGCATCTCGGTCGACGATCGCCTCGCCCTGCTGGACACCCCCTCGCTCAACGCTTTCATCACCGCACGCCCACTCGCAGGACTGTCGTCGACATCGGCACAGCGCGCCGTGCGCGTGGAGCGCACCCGGGCCGGCGTCGGCTCCTGGTACGAGTTCTTCCCCCGCTCAGAGGGCGCCGTGCAGCGCGCGGACCACTCCTGGCAGAGTGGAACGTTCCGCACCGCAGAGGACCGCCTCCCCGGCGTCGCCGCGATGGGCTTCGATGTGCTCTACCTCCCACCGATCCACCCGATCGGCCGTTCGTACCGCAAGGGCCCGAACAACACCCTCAACGCCGGACCGAACGACCCCGGCTCGCCCTGGGCGATCGGATTGGAGGACGGCGGCCACGACGCCATCCACCCGGACCTCGGCACCGTCGACGACTTCCGGCACTTCCTCGCCGCAGCAGCGGAGAACGACCTCGAGGTCGCCCTCGACCTCGCACTGCAGGCCTCGCCGGACCACCCCTGGGTGACCGAGCACCCTGAGTGGTTCACCACCCTCCCGGACGGCAGCATCGCCTACGCCGAGAACCCGCCGAAGAAGTACCAGGACATCTACCCGATCAATTTCGACAACGATCCAGCCGGCATCCGTGCCGAGGTGCTGCGGATCGTGCGCTACTGGATGGGTCTCGGCGTGCGGATCTTCCGCGTCGACAACCCGCACACCAAGCCCCTCGATTTCTGGGAGTGGCTGATCAACCGGGTCACCGAAGAGAACCCCGACGTGATCTTCCTCGCCGAGGCGTTCACGCGCCCTGCGCTCATGCAGGCGCTCGGCAAGGTCGGATTCCAGCAGTCGTACAGCTATTTCACCTGGCGCAACACGAAGACCGAGCTCGAGGAGTTCTTCCACGGCCTCGCGACGACGACGGCGGACTTCTACCGCCCGAACCTCTTCGTGAACACCCCGGACATCCTCTCCGAGTTCCTCCAGGTCGGCGGACACGCCGCCTTCAAGATCCGGGCGGCCCTCGCCGCGACAGCCGCCCCGACCTGGGGCATGTACGCCGGTTTCGAGCTCTTCGAGAGCGTGCCGCGCCCCGGCGCCGAGGAGAACATCGACAACGAGAAGTACGAGTACCGCCCGCGCGATTTTGCGGCCGCGGAAGCGGCAGGCGAGTCCCTCGCGCCGTACGTCTCGTTGCTCAATGCCATCCGCCGCGCCCATCCCGCACTCGGCCAGCTGCGGAACCTCGACCTGCACACGAGTGACGACGGCGCGGTGCTCGTGTACAGCAAGTACCTCGATGCGGCACACACCGGCACAGGGACAAGTGACGCGATCATCGTCGTCGTGAATGTCGACCCGCATTCGGTGCGCGAGACCATGGTGCGCCTCGACGTGACCCGTTTCGGGCTCGAGCCCGGCACGGTCTTCGAGGTCGAGGAACTGATCACCGGTGCCATCTGGACCTGGACAGCAGACAACTTCGTGCGACTGGATGCCGCTGCCGAACCGGTACACATCCTGCACGTCAGAGGAGCAGCACGATGACGCCAAAGACCCCACGCCCCGCCACCGTGCCGGTGGTTCCCCCGGGCATCCTGCAGGCGATCGCCGAAGCCCGCTACTACAACCCCCACGAGATCCTCGGGCAGCACCTGATCGGGGGGACGACGATCGCGGACCCGCTCACCGTCATCCGTGCGCTGCGCCCGCTCGCGAGCGAGGTCTTCGCGATCCTCGAGTCCGGCGCCCACATCGAGCTCGTGCACATCGGCTACGGAGTCTGGCAGGGCGTGAGCACCGTCGGCCTCCAGGCATACGAGCTCGAGGCCCGGTATCCGGACGCCCCCACCTGGATCGTC
This sequence comes from Cryobacterium sp. RTC2.1, assembly GCF_035018685.1. NCBI lineage: Bacteria > Bacillati > Actinomycetota > Actinomycetes > Micrococcales > Microbacteriaceae > Cryobacterium > Cryobacterium sp. RTC2.1. The sequence continues at coordinate 14,763 of NZ_JASJXJ010000017.1, read as the reverse complement.
GACGACCCGTACCGCTTCCTGCCGACTCTCGGCGAACTCGACCTGCACCTCATCGGCGAGGGCAGGCACGAGCGACTCTGGGACGTACTCGGAGCCCACTATCATTCCGGCACAACCGTCGCTCCTCTCCCGACCGACGAAACGGCCGGTCTGGTCGCAGGCACGTCCTTCTCGGTGTGGGCTCCGCACGCGCAGGCCGTGCGAGTGATCGGTGATTTCAATTCCTGGAGCGGCATCCTGCATGCCATGCGCAACATGGGCAGCACGGGCGTCTGGGAGCTCTTCGTCCCCGGCCTGCACCCAGGGTCGAACTACAAGTTCGAACTTCTCGCCCAGTCCGGCGAGTGGGTGCGCAAGGCTGACCCGATGGCCAGGTACACCGAGGTGCCCCCGATGACCGCGTCGGTCATCGGCGAGACGCACTACGAGTGGGCGGATGCGGAATGGCTCGCCGAGCGGGCCAGGACCCAGGCCCACAAACGGCCGATGAGCATCTACGAGATGCACGTCGGGTCGTGGCGGCCCGGGCTCGGCTACCGGGACCTCGCCGACCAGCTGATCGACTACCTGCACGAGCTCGCCTATACGCATGTCGAGTTCATGCCGCTCGCCGAGCATCCGTTCGGCGGGTCGTGGGGCTACCAGGTCACCGGCTACTACGCCCCGACCAGCAGGTTCGGCCACCCGGACGACCTGCGCTACCTGATCGACCGGCTGCACCAGTCGGGCATCGGCGTGATCATGGACTGGGTGCCCGGGCACTTCCCCAAGGATGACTTCGCCCTCGCCCGTTTCGACGGCCAGGCGCTCTACGAGCACGCGGATCCCCGCCGCGGTGAGCAGATGGACTGGGGAACCTACGTCTTCGACTTCGGCCAGACCCAGGTGCGGAACTTCCTCGTCGCGAACGCGCTCTACTGGCTCGAGGAGTTCCACATCGACGGTCTCCGCGTGGACGCGGTCGCGTCGATGCTGTACCTCGACTACTCCCGCGAGGACGGCCAGTGGGAGCCGAACATCTACGGCGGAAACGAGAACCTCGAGGCGATCAGCCTCCTGCAGGAGGTCACCGCGACGGCGTACAAGCGCAACCCCGGCACGGTCATGATCGCCGAGGAATCCACCAACTGGGGCGGCGTCACGGCTCCGACCAGTCGCGGCGGACTGGGTTTCGGCTTCAAATGGAACATGGGCTGGATGCACGACTCGCTCGAGTACACGAGCATCGACCCGATGTACCGCTCGTACCACCACAACGAGATCACCTTCTCCTTCGTCTACGCGTTCAGCGAGAACTTCCTCCTGCCGATCAGCCACGACGAGGTCGTGCACGGCAAGGGCTCCCTCGTCGCCCGGATGCCGGGAGACGACTGGCAGAAGCTCGCGAACGTGCGGGTGTACCTGTCCTTCATGTGGGCTCACCCGGGCAAGCAGCTCCTGTTCATGGGACAGGAATTCGGCCAGCTCCAGGAATGGAGCGAATCCCGTGGCCTCGACTGGTGGCTGCTCGACCAGTCCCCCCATCGCGGACTGTTCACCCTCGTCGGCGAGCTGAACCGGGTCTACCGAGGCAACGCGGCGCTCTGGGAACGCGACACCGACCCTGCCGGGTTCGAGTTGCTCGACGGAGGGGCCGCCGCGCAGAACGTCGTCTCGTTCCTCCGCTGGGACGACTCGGGCACGCCGATCGCGTGTGTGTTCAACTTCGCCGGCCAGCCGCACACTGGTTACCGGGTGGGGCTGCCGTTCGCGGGCGTGTGGGACGAGATTCTGAACACGGACGCGCAGAATTTCGGTGGTTCCGGGATGGGGAACCTCGGCCAGGTCACGGCGACAGAGGAACCGTGGACAGGGCGACCGGCATCCGCCCTCGTCACGCTGCCGGCCCTCGCCGGCGTCTGGCTGCGCCTGCGCCGCTAGACGCCGCTGCTTGCTGAACTTCGCGAGAGTACGAAAATGGCCCCCTCCCCGGTCGGGAGGGGGCCATTTTCGTACTCTCGCGGGGCTACGCCGGCTAGTAGAGCAGCATTGTCAGGCGCTTGCGCGTGGGGGCGACCCTGGGGTCGTCCTGGCCGATGACCTCGAACAGGTCGAGGATGCGTTCGCGGATGCGGTTCTTGCCCGCGGCGTCCTGGGCGGGAAAGAGCGTGAGGAGCCGGTCGAAGGCATCCTCGACGTGCCCGCCGGAAAGATCGAGGTCGGCGACGAGGAGCTGCGCCTCGAGATCATCCGGCGCGGCCGCTGCCGCTGCACGGATCTCCGCGAGCGTCTTGCCCTGGAGCCGGGCGAGCAGCCCCACCTGGGCGAGCCCGGCGACGGAGAGGTTGTCCCTGGGATCCCTGGCGAGTGCCGTCTTGTAGATCGCGATCGCGGCGGCGTAGTCGCCCCGTTCGATCGCCTCGTAGGCCTCGACGTGGTGCGGCGGGAGTTCGGGCTCCGGAGGGGCGACCGGGGTCGCCGCATCCGCTCCCTCCGGAGCGACCGCCGTCCCGACGACGCCGTGCTCCGCCGCGAGCTCGAGCACCCGCTGGAGGACCGCACGGACCTGATCCTCCGCGATCACGCCGTTGAAGAGCGCGACGGGCTGGCCGCCGATGACCGCGGCGACGGTCGGGATCGACTGGGCCTGGAAGGCCTGGGTCAGCTGCGGGTTCGTGTCCACGTCGACCGTGGCGAGCACGAACCGACCGCCGTACTCGAGGATCAGCCTGGTGAGGACGAGGGTCAGTTCAGCGCTCTGCTCGCTGCGCGCCGACCACAGATCGACGATGACCGGAACGTTCGCCGACAGGTCGAGGATCTCGCCGAAGTTCGCGTCCGTTCCCTGGAACACGAGACTCGGAACCGAAACCGCCCCGGCCTGACCCGCCTGTCCGGCAGCTCCGGTTGAGCCGGCTCCCCCGGCCGCCGGTGCCGGCGGCCGGTTCAGGAGGGAGGACAGATCGACCGCACCGCGCATGCTGGCGGCGGACGGGGGGACAATGCTCATGGAAGCTCCGTAGACGAGATCAGTCCCTGGGCAAAGCCAAGGAGGACAATTTTATCGCTCGAACCGGCGGCGGGAACGTGGAACAGAAGCTGGTCGGCGTAGGTGTTCTTGAAGCCCTTCGCGGTGGCGGTGAGGCCGGAGAGCGCCTTGCTGGCGACCGCGCCCTCGCCGGGGCTGACCGTCGCAGCGGCGTCGACGGGTTTGACGGTTTCCGTCTCCTCGAGGCTGACCGCGACGATGCTCCCCGAGTCGTTCGTCGCGAGGGCGATCGTGGGCCCTGTGCTCGCCTTGGCACCGAATTCGATCGACGCCGTCGTCGGCAGCTTGGCTTTCTTGTCCGCCTTGTTCGCGTCGATCTGGGTGCGGAAGCTGTCCCCTGTCGCATCGAACAGGGCGAACGACGGGCTCGCCTCGCCATTGCTGAGGATGTCCGCGTATGCGGCCGCGACCTGATCGGGCGGCAGGAGCATCAGTTTCGAGTCGGGGGCGATGATGGGTGCGCCGATCGTGGCGGGGGCCAGGTCAGGGATCTTCGCTGAGGGCTCGAGCTGCACCGCATATTCGACGAGGTAGCTCGCCCGTGCCGACTCCTGGCGGAGCACGACGACGGTCGGCGCGACATCCGGGGTGTCCTTGTTCTGGACGACGGTCATCACGACCCGAGGCCAGGTCGCAGACTGCTGCGGAAGCGAGAGCGTGAGCGGTCCGGCAGGGAGCGCGGCCAGTGCGGGGAAGTCGGGAGCGATGGCTCGCACCTTGTAGTTGGCGAGGCGCTGGTCGAAGGCGGGACCGGTGAATCGGGTCGCGAGGATGTCTGCGCTCAGGTTCTTGTCACCGTCCGCTGCGACCGCGGAGATCTTGGTCATGATCCGCTCGAGCTGCGGCACCGTCACGGCGGCCGGAGGCACGTCCTTGATCACGACGGCCGCCCCGCTCGCGTCAGGCGTCGGGCTGAGGGAGGCAGCATCGGTCGGGGTGCTGCCCGGCCAGAATTCCGCAGAGCATCCCGTGAGGACGAGTCCGGACACGAGGAACATCGGAACAACGGCGATCAGGGACCGCCCGATCGACCGTCGCCCGGTGATCTCGCTCGCCTTGATGGACTTGGGGCGGGGCGCGCGCGGAAGTCGCGGCATCCGTGGACCCTTGGGCAGGTTGCGGCGAGGGCCGTGCGACCTGCGCAGGTGGAGGAGTGCCCACAGGTACAGGATGAGCCCGACAAGGGCGAGGATGGCGCCCCCCATGATCAGCGGACCGGCCCAGGGGGTCGAGTTGTCCACGGGCCAGGTGATGCTCACCTTCGACGGCGCGGGGTTGGTGCCGTCAGAGGCGACGATCATCGAAATGCCTTCCGGCAGGTTCACGGTCGCCGTGAGTTCCTTCGTGCCGGTGAATTCCTCCAGCCAGAGGTCCGAACCGGCCGGGTTCGTCACGGTCGCTGCGGCGACCGGCGCCGTGCCTGCGGGAACATCGGTGTCTGCGGGGACGGTGTCGCTTCCGAGGCCGGGCCCGTTCTTATCGGTCGAATGGATGCTGACGTACTCGTGTCCGGCCAGCCACGCCTTCACATCCGCCGTGCGGCCATATGCCGCGAACAGGGTGTCGGATCCGGAGAGGGTGACGGTCTGGGCGCCCGGGTGCTCCGTCAGGGCACTGGAATCGATCACGGCGTACGGAGCGTCGGCGGCGATGGTCGCGCTCAGGCTACTCGTCGCGGGTTCGAGGAAAACCGTCCGCTGGGCAATGCCGAGCACGATCATCACACCCGCTAGGACGAGCGCCACGATGGCAAAAAGGAAACGCACTGATACCCTCCTGTGTCGCCAGCCGCTCCGCACACACGGGTGCTTGAACCCGGAGCGGGTCCGGGAAGCAGCGGACAGGACATTCCACGATACTGTCTCGTCCTGAAAGCTGCCTAATAGACCCCTGTAGACGGGACGCGCGGCCGCCGCGTCAACCCACTAAAATTGTCGTGGCCCCCTTGGCCGGACTAAATGCGGGGTCAGAGTTCCAATACAAGGAGATAGCGTGGCGATCGACGAAGCTGATTTCACCCAGGTTTTCCGTGGTTATGACAAAGAAGAGGTCGACAGGGCAATCCAGGGCCTGCGTCGTGACCTGATCCAGGCGAACAGCCAGGGTACGGAAGCCAACAAGGAAATCAAGCGCCTCACCGCGCACATCGACGATCTGAACGCTGAGATCGAAGAGGTCGGCAGCCCCACCTTCTCCGGACTCGGCACGAAGCTCGAGAACACCCTTCGGGTCGCTGAGGAACAGTCCACCCGCGTGATCGCCCAGGCCGACATCGATGCCGAGCGCCTGCGAGCCTCCGCCGCGAGCGAGGTCGACACCCTGCGCCGCGAAGCAACCGAACGGGCAGAACGCGCCCTCTCCGACGCGAACGTCAAGGCCAGCCGCCTCCTCGACGATGCCCGCGCCGAAGCCGACGACCTGCTCGCACGTGCCCACGACGACTACACCACGGTAACCGGCGACGCCGTGCAGGAGGCAGCCGCAATCCGCGGTGCCGTCGCCACAGAGGCCGCGGAGCTCCGGGCCACGGTCAAGCGCGAGGTCGCCGCCATCCGCTCAGAGGCGGAACGTGAAGCAGCCGAAGTGCGCGTCGTCGCACAACGTGAGGCGACGGATGCCCGTGAAATCGCCGCCGGACTGACGCGCGAAACCGAACTCACCAGGGCCGAGGTCGCCCTCGAGCTCGACCAGCAGCGCGCGGATCTGGCCAGGGAGACCGAACAGGCCAGGATCGACCTCACCGCGGAGACCGAGCAGGCCCGCTTCAACAGCGCCAGGGAGGCAGAGCAGGCCGCCATCGACCTCGCCCACGAGACCGAGCAGACGCACACGGCTCTCGCTGCGGAGGTCGAACAGGCCCGCACGGACCTCGCCCGCGAGATCGACCAGGCCCGCATCGACCTCGGCATCGAACGTGAGCAGGCCGAGACCGAACTCGCACTCGACCTCGCCCGCGAGCGCGCAGCCCTCGCCCAGGAGCTCGAGAAGGCTCGCGCCGCCCAGGCCGCGAGGGCCGAGCAGGCCGCCGCCGACCTCGCCAGGGAGAACGAGCAGGTACGCGCGGACTTCACCGCGGACGGCGAGCAGCTCAGGATCGACCTGGACAACCAGCTCACGGCCGAGCGCAAGCGCGGAGAGCACGAACAGGCCCGCCTTCGCCGCGACATCGACCAGACTCGCGCGGACCTCGACGTCGAGCTCAAGGCCCGCCGCGACGAGGCGGAGCAGGGTCACCTGGCCCGGCACCAGGAGGCCGTCGCCCAAACCCAGAAGTTCCTCGACGACGCCTTGAAGCAGCTCGCGGAGACCAACCAGCGCACCCTCGAGTTGCGGGCACTCAACGAGCAGCTGGACTCCGGCGCCCGCGCAGAGGCGAAGACGGCCCGCCTGGCCGCGGAAGCCCATGCCGAGCAGATCGTTCAGGACGCGGAAGCCCGCGCCACCGCGCTCGTCACCGAGGCCGAGAAGCGGACACGCGCACTCGTCGCTGACGCGGAGGAGCGCCTCTCCCAGATTAGGATTGAGCGCGACTCGGTCGCCGGCTACTTCGAGAGCCTGCGAGGCCTCCTCACGCAGGCGGAAAAGGTCACAGCACTGGACGATTGAACGCCACCGCCATCCCGAGGAGATCCGAGTGAAAATCCAGAACGCATTCCGCCTGGGGCTGATCGGAACCCTCGGGGTCGGGGTGGGAATCCTGATCCTCAGCTCGATTGTCAGCCTGTCGACGATCATCACCTACATCGGTGCCGCCCTGTTCATCGCGCTCGGACTGGACCCCTCGGTGTCCTGGCTCGAGAAGAAGGGCTTTCCGCGCTGGGCGGCGATCCTCGCCGTGCTGATCGCGGTCATCGGCGTGCTCACCGGGGTCATCTTCGCCATCGTCCCGATCATCGTCGACCAGATCACGAAACTGTCGCAGGCCATTCCCGAGCTCGTCAGGTCCGTCAACTCGTCGACGTTCCTGTCGGACATCCAGAAACAGTTTCCAGCCCTCCCCGTCTCCGGGATCGTGAAGTCGATCACCGACTACGTGAGCACCAACGTGACGACGATCACCACCGCGATCATCCAGTCCGGGCTCGCCGTGGTCAGCGGATTGTTCGGTGCCCTGATCATCGTGATCCTGTCGCTCTACTTCACTGCGTCGCTGCACAGCCTGAAGACCGCGACCTACCAGCTCGTACCTGCCTCGAAGCGTGCGCGGTTCGCCGACCTCAGCGAGCAGATCACGACGTCCGTCGGTCGCTTCGTCGTGGGGCAGGCCGCGCTCGCCTCATGCAACGGCGTACTGAGCTTCACGTTCCTGTCGATCATCGGCGCCCCCTTCCCCGCCCTGCTCGCCGTGATCGCCTTCCTGGGGTCGCTGATCCCGCTCGTCGGAACGATCAGCGGTTCGGTCATCATCGTGCTCGCGTGCCTGATCCCCGGGATCGGCAGTTCGACCCTCACGGCACTGGTCGCGGCGATCTACTACATCGTGTACATGCAGGTCGAGGCCTATGTCCTCAGCCCCAACATCATGCGACGCGCCGTGTCGGTACCCGGTGCCGTCGTCGTCGTCGCGGCCCTCGCGGGCGGGTCACTCCTCGGCATCCTCGGCGCGCTCATCGCGATTCCGGTCGCCGCGGCGGTGATCATGATCATCAAGCAGGTCGTGATTCCCCGCCAGAACGACCTCTGACCCGGGCTCGCAGCTCGATCAGCCGAGCCACTCGGTCGGAAGGGGTGCGGCCGCCGGGTTCACGACGGCGACGATCTCGTTGAGGATGCGCTTGGTCTGGGTCTCCCCCACCCACAGGTGCTTGCCTCCGTCGACCGCGATGAACAGGGTCTCCGGGACACTCGTGAATCGTTCCCTGGCGGCCTCCGGTCGCAGGTAGTCGTCGTGCTCGGGGATGATCGCCACGAGCCGGCGCGAGTTGCCCGCCCAGGCCGCCAGTTCCGCATCCGTCGCACGGTGCAGCGGCGGGGACAAGAGGATCGCCCCCAGGATGGGATGTTCGAGGCCGTACTTGATCGCGAGTTCGGTGCCGAAGGACCAGCCGACCAGCCAGGGGTTGGGGAGCTTCCGCTCGGCGACGAACGCCATTGCCGCCGCGACGTCGAGCCGCTCGGCGTTGCCGTGGTCGAAACTTCCGCCGCTCGTACCCCGTGGTGAGGTCGTCCCCCGGGTGTTGAACCGCAGCACGGCGAGGTCGGCGAGGGCAGGCAGGCGCCCTGCCGCCTTGCGCAGGATGTGTGAGTCCATGAATCCGCCGTGAGTCGGCAGCGGATGCAGCGTCACGAGTGTCGCGACCGGCTCGCGGTCGAGCGGAAGGGCCAGTTCCCCCACGAGGGTGAGGCCGTCACTCGTGTGCAACTCGATGTGCTCGCGGCGGGCGGGCAGTTCGATGCCGCCCCGGATCTCGGCCACGGTGGAACTCACGGTGTCTCCCTCGTGCCGGTGTCGCCCGGCATCATCTGATTCTCCAGCAGTGGCTGTGCCAGTGCCGGCGTCCCGCCAGGTCGGCGGCCTCCCCCATGAGCCCGTCCGCGCGCCACGCGACCAGGTGAGGAGTCTTCGGTGCGATCTCGAGATTGCATCCGGGACAGACGTAACTCTTCGTCGCCCGGCTCGCCGTCACCGGCTGAACCGTCCAGAGGCCGTCGCGCCGTTCCTCGGTTCGACGCCAGCCTGCCCGCATGCGGTCGAGGCTGTCGTCCTCGCCGGCATCGTCCGGACCGCGCCTGCGACCCCTCGGATGATTGCTGCGTGGCATTGGGTCAGTCTACGTCTGGTCGGCGGGCGCGGCGAAGCGCGCCGTGCGACAGCCGGACCCCTAGTACCAGCCGGAGTCGACGGAGTGCGCCCAGGCGCCGCAGGGAGTGCCGTAACGGCCCGTGATGTAGCCGAGGCCCCATTCGATCTGGGTGCCCGCGTTCGTGGCCCAGTCGGCGCCTGCAGACGCCATCTTGGAACCGGGCAGTGCCTGCGGAATACCGTATGCACCGCTGGGGTTTTCGGCGTTGACGCGCCAGCCGGATTCCTTGTTCCAGAGGGCGACGAGGCAGCTGTACTGGTCCTCGCCCCAGCCGCGCGCGGCGACGGCCCCGGCAGCGTATGCCTGAGCAGAGCCGGGGTTCGCCACCGCGGCGGTCGGCGCCGAAGCGCTCGAACTCGACTTGCTCGACGACTTGGCCGCGACCACGACGGGGACCGCGGCCGGCTTGGGCTTTTCGGTGACCGTGTATGACTCGCGCACGATCGTGTTGGAATATGAGCCGTTCACCTGGACGACCTGCGTGGCCTGGCCTGCGAAGCGGCCGCCGGCCGACTGGTAGTACGGCGATGCCGTCGCGCCGGAGTACGGATCGACGACGGTCACGAGCACGAAGGCCGCGGCTGCGGTGAAGGCGAAGAGGAACAGGACACGGGCACGAGGTCGGGGTTTCTCGGCCCTCCGAATTGTCGGAGTGGTGGTATTCCCGGACTCAATTACGCTTAGGTGTCTTCCCACGATTTCTCGAGCCTAACCCAGATTTCGGATAACAGCCAGATAACGGTCCGAGATTCACCGAACCGCGAGCATCACGTCGACGACGCTGTCGAGCACGACATCGACCTGGATTTCCCGATACCCGCCGCGTTGCGGTCGGAAAACGGACGAACGCACATCGTCCGCCGTGATCGGAAAGCCGTCTTCGAAGTACTTGGTGAGCTTGTTCGCGAACCGGTCGACATCCGCCCGGTTGTACCCGACGCTCAGGAAGCTGACCCGGCTGAAACGATGCCCCGCCGGCCGTCCGAGTCGGTTCACGAGTTCCTGAGCACGGTCGCGGGCACTCTCGAGCCAGGCCTGCTTGCCGTGGGCTCCCGCCTCGCGTTCGCGGTCGCGCACGGCGAATGCGTCCTCGAGGCGTTCGAGGGCAGCGTCGACGTGTGCGGACGAGTAGCCGCCCTTCTGCATCGAGAACGCGGTGTGGCGGATGCTTTCGGCCGTCAATGGTTCGGAGTCGTCGGTCGCGTCGTACGCACGACGCGCGCTCGCCAGGAACTCGTCGACCTGGGTGACGTTGTAGCCGAGCGTCTTCTTGCCGGCCCGGGGGAATGTGGTGCTCACTGGATCATTCTGCCCCACGGGGAGGCCGCTGTCGAAAGCGTGCCCCCACCGGGGGTGCTTTCCGCTGGTCAGCGGAAGATGAGATACAGCGCGTACGTTGCCGCCGCCGAGGGAAGAATCGAGTCCATCCGGTCGAGGAAGCCACCGTGGCCGGGAAGCCAGGAGCTCATGTCCTTGATACCGAGGTCGCGCTTGATCAGCGACTCCGCGAGGTCGCCGAAGGTGGCGCTCAGCAGGATGACGAGTCCGAAGACCAGGCCGAACCACCAGGGTTCCCCGATCATGAACAGGGACAGCACCACACCGACGATCAGACACGCCAGGCCGGCACCCGCGAAGCCTTCCCAGGTCTTCTTGGGGCTGATCGTCGGCACCATGCGGTGCTTGCCGAAGGACAGCCCGCTCGCATACGCCGCGGTGTCGTTCGAGATCACCAGAAGCAGGAAGGCGAGGGTCCACCATTGCCCGTCCGGCTGCGCGACGAGCAGCACGGCGAAGCTGCCGAGAAACACCACGTAGGTCTGGATGAAGAAACCGGCTCCGATATCACCGAACACCGAGCGGGCAGTCCCCCGGTGGGCGGGGCTGAGCAGCAGGAACACCCGCCAGAGGCCGATGAAGAGGATGCCGGAGAGGGTGACGAGGAACTGGCCGCTCGCTCCCCAGTAGAAGGCCGCAGGGACGACGGAGACCGCTGCGATGACGACCGCGATGCGCGGCACGTTGCGTCCGGACTGCCTGAGGGCCTGCGCGAGTTCGAAGGCCGTGAACCCGACGAATGCGGCGGCGCAGACCATGAAGAGCTCTTTGATGAAGATCAGGCTCACGAGCATGAACAGGCCGAGCGCGAGGCCGATCAGGGTCGCCAGGATCAGGTTCCGACCCGTTCGGGCCGCGATCCGTTCGTTGGTCGCGTCCAGCTGCGCGCGCGTCGCCTGCACCTGGCGTTCGATGTCCGCGCGGGTGGACTGCATCTGCCGTTCGAGGTCGTTGCGGGCAGCGTGGACCTGGGCCCGGAACTCAGAGCTACCGGCCCCATGGGGTCGTTTGGGAGGAACCGGTGCAGTGTCGCCGGTTTCGTCGCGTGGCTCGTGCGTCATGACGCTGGCTCCGCCCTTAAATCTCGAGGAGTTCGGCCTCTTTGTGCTTGAGCGCGGTGTCGATCGCGTCGACGTGGGTCTTCGTGATCTGCTCGAGCTCCTTCTCTGCCCGGGCAACGTCGTCGTCACCGACTTCGCTCTTCAGCGCATCGAGTTCGTCCTTCGCCTTGCGTCGCAGGTTGCGCACGGAGATCTTGGCGTCTTCCGCCTTGGTCCGTACGATCTTGACGTATTCCTTGCGGCGGTCGGCCGTGAGTTCCGGAAGGGTCGCCCGGATGACGTTGCCGTCGTTGCCGAGGTTGGCGTCCAGGTTCGGGGTGTCCCGGATGGCCTGCTCGATGTCGCGCAGGGCACCCTTGTCATAGGGTCCGATCAGGAGCGTGCGTGCCTCGGGGTTCTGCAGGGACGCGAGCTGCTCGAGCGGTGTCTGGGTTCCGTAGTAGTTCACCAGGATCTTTGCGAACATCTGGGGGTTCGCCCGTCCGGTGCGCACGGTCCCGAAATCGTCTTTGGCGGCTTCGAGGGCCTTGTGCATTCGTACGCTTGCATCGGACAGAACATCCGCGATCACGGTAACTCCTTCGTTGAGGCTTCGACCTGGTGATTTCGACCTGGTGACTTCAACCTGAGGCCGTTTCGACCGCAGGTGACATCGACAAGTTTAGTTGGAGACGAGGGTTCCCAGATCGGCCCCGAGGATGGCGGCCGTCACATTGCCCTGCGGCGCCATTCCGAAGACCTGCATCGGCATCCCGTTGTCCATGCAGAGGCTGAAGGCGGTCGAGTCGACGACCTTCAGGCCGCGCTGCAGGGCGTCCTGGTAGGTGAGGTGGCGGATCATTTCCGCGTCCGGGTCGGTGCGCGGGTCGGCCGAGTAAACGCCGTCGACGCCGTTCTTGGCGACGAGGACGATGTCGGCACCGATTTCAAGCGCGCGCTGAGCCGCGACCGTGTCGGTTGAGAAGTACGGCAGTCCAGCCCCGGCCCCGAAGATGACGACGCGTCCCTTTTCGAGGTGACGTTCGGCGCGGCGCGGAATGTACGGCTCGGCGACCTGGGTCATGGCGATCGCGGACTGGACCCGGGTCTCGGCGCCGGCCTGCTCGAGAAAGTCCTGGAGGGCGAGGGCGTTCATCACGGTGCCGAGCATGCCCATGTAGTCAGCCCTGCCCCGGTCCATTCCGCGCTGGGACAGTTCAGCACCACGGAAGAAGTTCCCGCCGCCGACGACGACGGCGACCTCCACGGTCTGTGCGGCCTCCGCGATTTCCCGGGCAAGTGAGCTGATCACATCCGGGTTCACGCCGAGGCTTCCTGCGCCGAACGCTTCGCCGGAGAGTTTGAGAAGGACTCTGCGCTTCTTACCCGAATCTGACATGCCCTGGGGGTCCTTCCGTTGTGCGTGATCTAAAACTACTGCGTGCCGACTCAGGGCGGACACAGCAATGGAGACCGGCCTGCTCGCGCAAGCCGGTCTCCATCATTGGTACTGCGAGCCTATTGCCTAGGCGCCGACCTTGAAGCGGGCGAATCCGGAAACCGTGAGACCGGCATCCTTCAGCACCTGCGCGACGGACTGCTTGTTGTCCTTCGCGTAGTCCTGCTCGAGCAGGGCGACCTGCTTGAAGTAGGCGTGGATGCGGCCTTCGACGATCTTGGGCAGTGCCGCTTCCGGCTTGCCCTCGTTCTTCGAGATCTCGGTGACGATGCGGCGCTCGGCCTCGACGAGGTCAGCGGGGACGTTCTCGCGGTCCAGGTACTCCGGGTTCGCGAAGGAGATGTGCTGGGCGACGCTGCGTGCGGTGTCAGCATCCTCTCCCGAGTAGCCCAGGACGACGCCGACCTGCGGGGGCAGGTCCTTGCTGGTCTTGTGCAGGTAGATCGCGAACTTCTCACCCGTGACGGATGCGACGCGACGCAGCTCGAACTTCTCACCGATGATCGCGGCTTCGCCATCGATCAGTTCGGCGACGGTCTGGCTGCCGGCGGGGGCGGCCAGGCCTTCGGCGACCGAAGTGGCATCGGCAGCGGCAACCGCGTCCAGGACCTTCTCGGCGAGGGCGCCGAACTTGACACCCTTGGCGACGAAGTCGGTCTCGCAGGCGAGCTCGATCAACGTTGCGGTCGTGCCGATCTCCTTGGCGGCGACGAGGCCCTCAGAGGTGGAACGGTCAGCGCGCTTGGCGTTGCCCTTCGCACCCTTGAGACGCAGGATCTCAACGGCCTTCTCCATGTCGCCGTCGGCTTCGACGAGGGCGTTCTTGGTGTCGACCATGCCCGTACCGAGGCGTTCACGGAGGGCTTTGACGTCTTGCAGGCTGATGCTGGCCATACCGGGTTCCTTACTTGGTTTCTTCGGCGGGAGCTTCGACGGCAGCAACGGCTGCCACGTCGGCTGCTTCTTCGACGACCTGCTCGGCGGCGACGGTTGCGTCGGCGACCTCAACGGTCTCGGCGGAGGACTGCTCGGGGGTGGCGTCGGTTGCGGCGACATCCTCGGTCTTCAGCAGTTCTGCTTCCCAGGCGGCGAGGGGCTCGATTTCGGCCTCCGGCTTGGCGTGGCGCTGGATCAGGCCCTCGGCTGCTGCGTCCGCGATGATGCGGGTCAGCAGGCCGACGGAACGGATGGCGTCGTCGTTGCCCGGGATCGGGTACTGCACGTCGTCGGGGTCGCAGTTGGTGTCGAGGATCGCGATGACGGGGATGCCGAGCTTGCGGGCTTCGTCGATGGCGAGGTGCTCCTTGTTGGTGTCGACAACCCAGAGCGCGGACGGCGTCTTCGTGAGGTTGCGGATACCGCCGAGGCTCTTGTGCAGCTTGACGAGCTCGCGCTTCTTGATGAGCATTTCCTTCTTCGTGAACCCGCTCTTGGCGGTGTCCTCGAAGTCGAGCTCTTCGAGCTCTTTCATGCGGGCCAGACGCTTGGAGACGGTCTGGAAGTTGGTGAGGAGGCCACCGAGCCAGCGCTGGTTGACGTACGGCTGGCCAACACGGATGGCCTGCTCGGAGATCGATTCCTGCGCCTGCTTCTTGGTGCCGACGAAGAGGATCGTGCCGCCGTGGGCGACGGTCTCCTTGACGAAGTCATAGGCCTTGTCGACGAAGCCGAGGGACTGCTGCAGGTCGATGATGTAGATGCCCGAGCGCTCCGTGAAGATGAATCGCTTCATCTTCGGGTTCCAGCGGCGGGTCTGGTGTCCAAAGTGCACGCCGCTGTCGAGCAGCTGGCGGATGGTGACGACGGCCATGAGCCGTACTCCTTGTCCGGCGCGCCGCATACGCGGCAAAACGCCAATCGGTTCGTGTCCTGATCGGTCGATCACGACTCCTGGTGCCCGGCGCACCGCCGCCTGGCTTCCGAGGAAGTAAGGACCGAATGGAGGTGTTGGCCGAATGGGCACGCGTAGTCAGCGCACGAAGCGCTGCTGCCATAACTTTAGCACCCGGCGAACCCGGTTCCAGCCAGGTCCGGGGGAACGGATGTCCCCCGCCACCCGTCCTCAACAGCCGGAGTCCCCGTCGACCCCTGCAC
>NZ_JASJXJ010000016.1:0-36164 GCF_035018685.1 Cryobacterium sp. RTC2.1 | reverse complement strand
GCGCGAAGCGGCGCAAACGGCGCGTCGCGCGCGGCGGGTGTTCGCCGCGAGGAGGATCAGGCGAGGGCGGGCACGCCTGCGGCGAGGCGGGCGCGCACGATGCGGGTCGCCTCGATCATGTTTCCGAGAGACTCGACCGTCTCCGCGTAGCCGCGGGTCTTGAGCCCGCAATCCGGGTTCACCCAGACCTGACCGGCCGGGATGGCGGCGACGGCACGGTCGAGCAGCTCCGTCAGCTCGGCAACGCCCGGCACCCGCGGTGAGTGGATGTCGTAGACGCCCGGGCCGATGCCGTGGTCGAAGCCATTGGCCTGAATGTCCGTCACGACCTCCATCCGGGAGCGGGCCGCCTCGATGCTCGTCACGTCGGCGTCGAGAGCGCGGATCGCCTCGAGCACGACACCGAACTCGGAGTAGCAGAGGTGGGTGTGGATCTGGGTGGCGTCCCGCACCCCGGCGGTCGCGAGCCGGAACGAGCCGACGGACCAGTCGAGGTAGTCTGCGTGGCCGGCCTTCTTGAGCGGAAGCAGTTCGCGCAGGGCCGGCTCGTCGACCTGGATGATGCCGATTCCGGCGGCCTCGAGGTCGGCGATCTCGTCGCGGAGGGCGAGGGCGACCTGGCGCGCCGTCTCGCCGAGGGGCTCGTCGTCGCGCACGAAGGACCAGGCGAGGATGGTGACCGGGCCGGTCAGCATGCCCTTGACCGGCTTCGCCGTCAGCCCCTGCGTGTAGGTCGACCAGTCGACGGTGATCGGCTTCGGGCGGGAGACATCGCCCCACAGGATGGACGGGCGGGTGCAGCGGCTGCCGTAGGACTGGACCCAGCCGTTCTCGGTGACCGCGAAGCCGTCGAGGTTCTCGGCGAAGTACTGCACCATGTCGTTGCGCTCGGGTTCGCCGTGCACGAGCACGTCGAGGCCGATCTCCTCCTGCAGGGCGACGACCCTGGCGATCTCCGCGCGCATCAGGTCGCGGTATTCGGCGTCGCTGAGCACTCCGGTGAGGAAACGGGCGCGGGCACGGCGGATCTCCCCGGTCTGCGGGAAGGAGCCGATGGTCGTCGTCGGCAGGAAGGGCAGCGCGAGTGCGGCCTCCTGGGCGGCGAGCCTGTCGGCGTAAACCCCTCGGCTGTACGAGGCGTCGGTGAGCTCCGCGGCACGGGCCCTCACGGCACCGTCGCGGACGCCGGGGGCGGCGCTGCGGGAGGCGAGTGCGCCGGTCGCAGCGTCCAGTTCGGCGCTGATGGCCTCCCGTCCGTCGGCCAGGCCGCGGGCGAGGGTCACAACCTGGCCGACTTTCTCGTCGGCGAATGCGAGCCAGCTCACGAGTTCGGCGCCGAGCGCGGTCTCGTCCGCGACGGTGTGCGGGACGTGCTGGAGGCTCGTCGAGGTCGAGACGGCGATCCGCGGCGACAGTGCGCCGGCCCCGGTGACCTGAGCGAAGGCATCCGCCAGGTCACCGCGCCAGATGTTGTGCCCGTCGATGACACCGGCGACGAGGGTCTTCCCGTCCAGCCCTGGGGCGGTCTCGGGGAGCGTGCCGCGGACGAGATCAAGGCCGATGGCCTCGATCGGTGCGCCGGCGAGCACGGGCAGGGCGTCGTCGAGGCTGCCGTAGGGGGCAGCGACGAAGATCGCCGGACGCTGGGCGAGGTGCCCGAGGGTCCCGTACGCCCACTGCACGGCGCTGAGGGTCTCGGCGCGGGGCACGTGGATGCTCTCGCTGACGAGGCCGGGTTCGTCGAGCTGCACCCACTCGGCACCGGCGTCGGCGAGGCGCTGCAGCAGGGTCGCGTACACCGGAATGAGGTCATCGAGCCGGTCGAGGGGCTCGAAGCCCGCAGGGGCTTCGTCGCTCGGCTTGCTGAGCAGCAGGAACGTGACCGGGCCGACGATGACGGGCCGGGTCAGGAAGCCGGCGGCGCGTGCCTCCTCGAATTCGCGCACGATCCGGTCGCTCGAGAGGGAGAACTCCGTTTCCGGCCCGATCTCGGGCACGAGGTAGTGGTAGTTCGAGTCGAACCACTTGGTCATCTCGAGCGGGAGGCTGTCCCCCTCGCCGCGGGCGAGGGTGAAGTATCCGGCGAGGTCGATGTGCCCGTCGGCGTCGACGAGTCCGGCGAAGCGGGCGGGCACGGCGCCGACCGTGCAGAGCGCGTCGAGCATCTGGTCGTAGTAGGAGAACGACTCCGGGATGGCGGAGTCGGTGCGGCCGAGGCCGAGGGCGGCGAGGCGGTCGCGGGTGGCCTGACGGAGTCCGGCCGCGGCGGCCTCGAGTTCGACGGCGCTCGATGTGCCGGCCCAGAAGGATTCGACGGCCTTCTTGAGTTCTCGGCGCGGGCCGATGCGCGGATAGCCGAGGATCGTGCCTGCGGGGAACGGGGCAGTGCTGGTCATAACGTTTCCTTTGCGGTTGGGCGGTGCAGCGGATGCTGGCGGGTGGTGTGTGGGGCGGATGCCGCGGCGTGCAGGGTGCTTTCGGGCGCGACGGAAATCCGAGGCGCCCGTACGGCGTTCGGTGGAGCGGGAGCGGCGCTGGCGACCGGGGCGGGGCGGGGCGCCAGGCCGGGTTACACGATCGTGGGCAGTGCCGTCGGTGTCCGGACCGGAGCCGGCGCGCCGAGCAGGCCGCAGCCGTCGAGCACCTCCAGTACGGTCTCGTGCTGATTGAAGGCGTAGAGGTGCAGACCGGGCGCTCCCCCGGCGATCACCTGGCTGGCGAGGTCGACGGCGTGCTGGATGCCGATCTCACGCTGTCCTTCCTTGGTCGGTTCGATCTCGAGCCGGATGGACAGGTCTGCCGGCATCTGCTCACCGGAGAGTTCGATGATCCGCCGCAGCCTGGCCGGGCTGGTCACCGGCATGATGCCGGGCAGGATCGGGAAGAGCACTCCGGCTTCCCTGGCGCGCTGGACGAAGCTCAGGAAGTGGTCGGCGTGGAAGAAGAGCTGGGTGATGCCGAGGTTCGCGCCCGCGGCCTGCTTGGCGAGCAGGGTGTCGATATCCTGCGCCGAGGAACGTGACCGGGGGTGGCCGTTCGGGAACGCCGCAACGGCGATCCGCACCTTCTCGTGGCCGGGCTTGACGGCGCGTGCGGCGGGGATACCGGGGATGATCGTCTCGCGGTACGGGGACTTCTCGGCCTGAACCCGGTGGATGAGCTGCACGAGTTCGGCGGCGCTGCCGAAGTCGCCGAGGAACGCCTCGCCCTCCTTCGTGCCTGCCGGGGGGTCGCCGCGGAGGGCGAGGAAGCTGCGCACTCCGGCGTCGAGGAATTCGCGGATCAGCCGGTTCGCCTCGTCGTGGGTGGAGCCGACGCAGGTGAGGTGGGCCATCGCTTCGACGTTCGTCGTGCGGAGGATGCGGCTGAGAACGTCGAGCGAGGAGCGGCGTGAGGATCCGTTGGCCCCGTAGGTGACCGAGAGGAAGTCGGGGCCCGCCGCTGCGAGATGGTCGATCGTCGTCGCGAGAGCGGATGCTGCGGCATCCGTCTTCGGCGGATACAGCTCGAACGAAAAGGGGATGCGCCGTGTGCGGGCGGAGTCCGTTGGAGTGGACATTCATTCCTCATTCGACAGTAGCCAGTGTGTGCACTGAATGGCCGGGCGGCCGCGGACCGCCAGAAAGCCCTGGCGGGTGTTCGCGGGCGGGTGCCGGGCTCGGCTGTCGCTCCATGCCGGCGGAAGAAATCCGTCGGCAACGATTGAAGAAAACTCTAGCAATCCCTTAATCGGATTGCACGAGTGTGACCGTTCGTTACCTGGTTCAGCTTGCGACGGCGGGCACGGCGGCCGCCGGTGCGACGGCGAACGGTGCGAACTGGGACTGGATCTCCGTCGTGACGAGGGCGCGCACCCGGGTGCCGGTTTCGGCGTAGTCCGTCGTGAGCACCGTGCCCTGGGCGTGCAGCATCGCGATCAGGTCGCCACGCTCGTAGGGAATGAGCAGGTCGAGTTCGATGGACGGGCGCGGAAGCAGTCCGGCGATCGCGGCGAGCACCTCGTCGACGCCCTCACCCGTGCGGGTGGAGACGAAGATGCCCTTCGGCCAGAGGCCGCGCAGCACGAGACGATCGTCGTCCGTGACGAGGTCGCTCTTGTTGAAGACGACGAGCTCAGGGATCTCCCGGGCGCCGACCTCACCGATGACCTCGCGGACCGTCGCGAGCTGGCTCGCCGGGTCGGGGTGGGAGGCGTCGACGACGTGCACGATGACGTCGGCGTCGGCGACCTCTTCAAGGGTCGACCGGAAGGCCTCGACGAGTTGGTGCGGCAGGTTGCGGACGAAGCCGACGGTGTCGGTCAGCGTGTACAGCCGGCCGTCGCTCGTTGTCGACTTCCGGACGGTCGCGTCGAGCGTGGCGAAGAGGGAGTTCTCGACGAGCACGCCGGCGCGCGTGATCCGGTTGAGCAGGCTCGACTTGCCGGCGTTGGTGTAGCCGACGATGGCGACGGAGGGCACGGCGTTGCGCTTGCGGTTGGCGCGCTTGGCCTCGCGGGCCGGCTTCATGGCCAGGATCTGCTTGCGCAGCCGGGACATCCGGGTGTGGATGCGACGACGGTCGAGTTCGATCTTCGTCTCGCCGGGGCCGCGGGAACCCATTCCGGCACCGGTTCCGCCGACCTGGCCACCGGCCTGGCGCGACATGGAGTCACCCCAGCCGCGGAGGCGGGGCAGCAGGTATTCGAGCTGGGCGAGTTCGACCTGCGCCTTGCCCTCCCTGCTCTTGGCGTGCTGGCTGAAGATGTCGAGGATCGTGGCGGTGCGGTCGATGACCTTGACCTTGACGACGTCCTCGAGGGCGCGTCGCTGGCTGGGCGCGAGTTCGGTGTCGGCGATGACGGTGTCGGCGCCGAGCGCCTTGACGATGCCGGCGAGTTCCTGCGCTTTGCCCTTGCCGAGGTAGGTGCTCGTGTCCGGGGTGGCGCGGCGCTGCATGAGGCCGTCGAGCACGGTGGCGCCCGCGGTCTCGGCGAGGGCAGCGAGTTCGCGCATGGAGTTCTCGGCGTCCGCGACAGTGCCCTGGGTGTAGAGGCCGATCAGGATGACGTTCTCGAGGCGCAGCTGCCGGTATTCGACCTCGGTGACGTCCTCGAGCTCGGTGGAGAGGCTGGGAACGCGGCGGAGGGCGTTGCGGTCTTCGCGGTCGAGCTGGGCGCCGTCATGGCCGTCATCGTGTTCGTCGGAGCGGGGCTCGGCGTCGAGGGCCTGGGCGCTCCCGCTGCGGAACAGGGAGTAGCCGGCGGCCTTGGAATCGGCACTGGCAAGGACCCGTGCCACAACGTCGTCGTCCGGGGTTTCAACTGGTTCAATCATTCCTTTAACCTTACTTCCTCGAAGAGCGGTAGGTTCCCTCTATGCCCTCCGACCATTACTTCACCCCTGCCCCCGACAGCAAGCTCAGGCTGCAGCAGGTGACCGTGCACCTGGGCGGTCAGGCGCGGGAGGTCACGACCGCCAATTCGGTGTTCAGTCCCGACCACATCGACACGGGTACCAAGGTGCTCCTCGAGAACACGCCGGCGCCGCCGCCGGGGGGCGACTTCCTCGACCTCGGCTGCGGCTGGGGTCCGATCAGCTTCCACCTCGCGCTCGCTTCGCCGCGCGCCACGATCTGGGCGGTCGACGTCAACGAGCGCGCCCTCGACCTCGTACGGCTGAATGCCGAGAAGCTCGGGCTGACGAACATCACGGCCGTCACACCCGACCAGGTTCCCTCGCACGTGCAGTTCCGCACGATCTGGTCGAACCCGCCGATCCGGGTCGGCAAGAACGAGCTGCACAACCTGCTGAGTAGCTGGCTACCGCGCCTCGAGCCCGATTCGGATGCCTGGCTCGTCGTGCAGCGCAACCTCGGGTCCGATTCCCTGCAGCGCTGGCTCGACGGCGAACTCCCCCACGACTTCGCGGTCTCCCGCTTCGCGATCAGCAAGGGCTTCCGGGTCCTCCGCGTCAAGCGCCACGGCGACCCCACCCTCTAACCGCGAGAGCACTCCCCCGCTGAGCCCGCGCCCGCAAGGTTCCGCGAGAGCGGAGATATGGCCCTTTCGCGGACCGCGAAGGGGCCATATTCGTACTCTCGCGGCAGGGACGGGCGAATCCCCGACCTGGGGGCCTTGGTCAGTTGAGGCGGAAGACGCCGTCGTAGACGAGCTCGGCCGGCCCGGAGAGCGCGACGTGCTCGCCGTCCTCTGCAGGGAACATCCGCACGCCGAGCGTGCCGCCGGTCACCTCGACGCGCCACTGGTTCGGGGCTCCCGCGCCCGCCCAGTGCCGGGTCGCGAGGGCGGCCGCTGCGGCTCCCGTGCCGCAGGAGAGCGTCTCGCCGCTGCCGCGTTCGTGGACGCGCATCCGGATGTGTCCGACGCCGTCGACGACCAGGGGGTCGCCCGGCACCACGAATTCGACGTTGGCCCCGTCGGCCGGTTCGGGGTCGAGCTGCGGGATGTAGCCGAGGTCCGCGCTCTCGAGTTCACCGAGGTCCGCGAGGGCGACCACGACGTGCGGGTTGCCGACGTTGATCCCGAGACCGGGCCGGGCGACGGCGAGGTTCCTGGCACGGACGAGCGGTTCGCCGCCGTCGAGCCGCCAGCGGCCCAGGTCGACCTGGTAGCCCGCAGCGTTCCGCTGCACGTCACGGACGCCCGCGCGCGTTCCGACGACGAGGGTGTCCCCGCCGGGCACGTCGGCGAGGCCCTGTTCGGCGAGGAACCGGGCGTAGACACGGATGCCGTTGCCGCACATCTCGGAGAGCGTCCCGTCGGCGTTCCAGTAGTCCATGAACCACTCGGCCTGGTCGTCCTCCGCGAGGGCTGGGGCGCCGGCCTCGAGGCTGCGCGAGCGGACCGCGCGGATGATGCCGTCGGCGCCGATGCCGAAGCGGCGGTCGCAGATCGCGCGGATCTGCGCCGGGGTCAGCTCGATCTCCCCGTCCGGATCGGCGAACAACACGAAGTCGTTGCCCGTGCCCTGGCCCTTGGTGAAGTTGAGATCGATGCCCATCAGACCAGTGTAGGGAGCAGACCGGGCACCACAGACCCACACTCCCCGTCGAATCGGTTCCGGGTCAGAGGTGCGAGCGGGCAGCCTCGACGCGGTCGGGGGCGTCGTAGTCGATCCAGTGCGTGTCCTGTGAGCGCTTGAACCAGCTGACCTGCCTGCGCGCGTAGCGACGGGTGAGCTGTTGGGTCTGCTCGATCGCCTCGGCCTGGCTGAGCCGGCCGCTGAGCTGGCCGAGCGCCTGCGCGTAGCCGATGGCGCGGCTCGCGGTCACCCCGGTTTCGAGGCCGGCCGGGATGAGGCCCCGCACCTCGTCAAGGAGACCGCCGGCCCACATCCGGTCGACACGGGCATCGAGGCGCGCGGTGAGTTCCTCGCGCGGCGCCCTCAGGCCGAGGGTCACGGCCGGACGCCAGTACACGGGCTCCCCCGGTAGGGCGGCGAGGTGCGGCGCTCCGGTGAGTTCGACGACCTCGAGCGCGCGCACGAGGCGGCGGCCGTTGCTCGCGCCGATCCGGGAGGCGGCGCCGGGGTCGACGACCTTCAGGCGCGCATAGAGGACGCCGGGGCCCTGCTCGACCAGGTCGGCCTCGAGCCGGGCGCGCAGTACCGGGTCGGTCGCCGGGAACTGGAAGTCGAAGACCACGGAGGAGACGTAGAGCCCGGATCCGCCGACGAGGATGGGCACGGCCCCGCGGGCGGCGATGTCCTCGATCGACGAACGGGCCTCGGTCTGGTAACGGGCGACCGCGGCCTCGTCGGTCACGGCGAGCACGTCGAGCAGGTGGTGCGGGATCCCCCGCTGCTCGTCGGCTCCAAGCTTGGCGGTGCCGATGTCCATGCCGCGATAGAGCTGCATGGCGTCGGCGTTGACGATTTCGGCCGGGGTGCCCTCTGCCCTGAGGCTCTCGGCGAGGTCGAGCGAGAGCTCGCTCTTGCCGGTGCCGGTCGGTCCGACGATGACGACAAGCACCCGGTTAGCGCTCACCGTCGTCGACGGCATAGATCGGTACCGTCGAGCTGGCATTGACCGCCGGGATCCGGCCGGAAGCGGTCGGAACGGCGGGCACCGGAGCAGGGCCCTGGGCCGCGGCGGAGGCCGCAACAGGATGCGGCGTGGCAGAGTGCGGCGTGGCAGAGTGCGGCGTGGCAGAGTGCGGCGTGGCAGAGTGCGGCGTGGCAGAGTGCGGCGTGGCGTGCGGGGCCGCGGGACGAAGGCCGAGCGTGGGCATCCCGAGCGAGACGGAACCAGCAGCGGAGGTGCCGGCGTGGCTCGGCACGCCGCAGGCATCCGCCTCGGCACGGTCCCAGGCGTCGCCGGCCGTGGTCCGGCGGATGCGCAGCGGCGCCCCGTCCGGGGAGTCGGCGATGAGGTGGAACGGTGCGGCCTGGGTCACCGTCACCGTGACGAGGTCCCCGGGACGCGGGCGCTCCGAACCGTCCGGCACGTCGAAGTGCACGAGGCGGCTGTCGGGCGCACGCCCGCTCATCCGATGGGTGTCCGAGTCCTTGCGGCCCTCCCCGTTCGCGACGAGCAGTTCGAGCTCCCGGCCGATCACGGCCTGGTTCTCTTCCCACGAGATGCGTTCCTGAAGCACTGCGAGGCGCTCGTACCGATCCTGGACGATCTCCTTGGGCACCTGGTCGGCCATCTCCGCGGCCGGTGTGCCCGGGCGGATCGAGTACTGGAAGGTGAAGGCCGTCGCGAACCGTGCCCGTTCGACGACACGGAGGGTCTCCTGGAAGTCCTCCTCCGTCTCGCCGGGGAAGCCGACGATGATGTCGGTGCTGATCGCCGCATCGGGCATCCGCGCACGAACCCGGTCGAGGATTCCGAGGAAACGCTCGGATCGGTAGGACCGGCGCATGGCTTTGAGCACCCGGTCGGAACCGGACTGCAGCGGCATGTGCAACTGCGGCATCACGGCGGGAGTGTCGGCCATGGCCTCGATGACGTCGTCGGTGAACGCGGCGGGGTGCGGGCTCGTGAAGCGGATGCGCTCGAGTCCCTCGATCTTCCCGGCGGCGCGGAGAAGTTTGCCGAAGGCGAGGCGGTCGCCGAATTCGACGCCGTAGGAGTTGACGTTCTGGCCGAGCAGCGTGACCTCGATGGCTCCGTCGTCGACGAGGGCCTGGATCTCGGCGAGGATCTCGCCCGGCCGACGGTCCTTCTCCTTGCCACGCAGGGCGGGGACGATGCAGAAGGTGCAGGTGTTGTTGCAGCCGACGGAGATGGAGACCCAGCCGCTGTAGCTCGAGTCGCGCTTGGTCGGCAGTGTCGAGGGGAAGGTCTCGAGGGCGTCGAGGATCTCGAGCTGGGCCTCGCCGTTGTGCCGGGCGCGTTCGAGCAGGCTCGGCAGCGCACCCATGTTGTGGGTTCCGAAGACGACGTCGACCCACGGCGCCTTCCCAAGGATGACGTCCTTGTCCTTCTGGGCGAGGCAGCCGCCGACGGCGATCTGCATGCCCGCGTGGCGCCGTTTGATCGACGCGAGCTGGCCGAGGTTGCCGTAGAGCTTGTTGTCGGCGTTCTCGCGCACCGCGCAGGTGTTGAGGACGACGATGTCGGCTTCGGCCCCGTCGGCGGGAACGTACCCGGCCGCCTCGAGGGAACCGCTCAGCCGTTCGGAGTCGTGCACGTTCATCTGGCAGCCGAAGGTGCGCACCTCATAGGTGCGTGCCCGGCCGTCGTCGTCGCGGGCCGCCGGCGACGGGGCGATCAGGGTCTTCATGCTCAGGGTCATAGTGACTCCAGTTTACGCGACCGCGCCGGACCTTCCCGATTCGGCTACTGGAACCGCACGCCGGACGAGCCGCCGCCGTTGCGCGAGTCGAGCGCGGCCTGGACCGCTTCGCGCACGACCGAGGACGGGTAACCCTTGCGCATCAGAAATGCATTGAGCCGGCGATCGATGGTGCGATCGTCGAGGCGGCCCAGCTGCTGCACGCGCTTGATCGCGACCTCGATGGCCCGTTCGGTCTCGTCGTCGGGCATGGCGTCGAGCGTCTCCGCGATGAGCTCCTTGTCGAGGCCGCGGCGGCGCATCTCGGCCTGGACGCCGGAGCGCCCAAGGCCCTTGCGCTCGTGCTGGCTGTAAACGATCTGCTCGGCGAGCTTCGCTTCGTCGAGATAGTCGAGGCGGATGAACCGTTCGACGATCTCTTCGATCTCGCTCTCCGGAAGGTCGAGTCCGACGAGCACGCCGCGGGCCTCGGAGATGGACAACGAGCGACCGCGAAGCCGCTGCAGGAGGACCTGCTCGGCGTGTTCGCTGTCCGGGTCGACGGCGTGGTCGAGGTCTCCGGTATCGACCGCACCCGAGGCGACCCCGCCGGAGTCAACCTCGGAGACGTCCCCGGCAGAGGAGGATGCCTGGGCGCCCGGCAGGTAGCTCACCGTCGCGAGAGTGCCCCGACGCTTGGCCGGGGCTCCGGTGGCCGCCGCGGCGGCCGGCTTGATGTCCGGCTCGGCCTTGGGTTCGAAGTGCACCATGCTTACGCGCCCTTCCGGGCGGCGAGCCTGGCCTGGGTGGTCTTCGGCTGAGTCACGTCGTCCCCTGCCGCCGCGCGGGCAGCGGTCGCGGCCTCCTTCGCGGCGAGCTCCGTCGCAGCTTCCGCGGCGGCGGCGGCCTTCTTGGCGGCTGCGCCTTCCGGCGAGATGCCGAGCTTGAAGAGGATCTTGCTCTCGATCTCGTTGGCCATGTCCGGGTTCTTCAGCAGGAAGTTCCGGGAGTTCTCCTTGCCCTGCCCGAGCTGGTCGCCGTCGTAGGTGTACCAGGCGCCGGACTTCTTCACGATTCCCTGTTCGACACCGAAGTCGATCAGGCTGCCCTCGCGGGAGATGCCGATGCCGTAGATGATGTCGAACTCGGCCTGCTTGAAGGGCGGCGCCATCTTGTTCTTGACGACCTTGACCCTGGTGCGGTTACCGACGGCTTCTGTGCCGTCCTTCAGGGTCTCGATCCGGCGGATGTCGAGGCGAACCGAGGCGTAGAACTTGAGTGCCTTGCCGCCCGCGGTGGTTTCCGGGCTGCCGAAGAAGACACCGATCTTCTCGCGGAGCTGGTTGATGAAGATCATCGTGGTGTTGGTCTGGCTGAGCCCGCCGGTGAGCTTGCGGAGGGCCTGCGACATCAGCCGGGCCTGGAGGCCGACATGGGAGTCGCCCATCTCGCCCTCGATCTCGGCGCGGGGCACGAGGGCGGCGACGGAGTCGATGACGATGAGGTCGATCGAGCCGCTGCGCACGAGCATGTCGGCGATTTCGAGCGCCTGCTCCCCCGTGTCGGGCTGGGAGACGAGGAGGGCATCGATGTCGACGCCGAGCTTCTTTGCGTAATCAGGGTCGAGCGCGTGCTCGGCGTCGATGAACGCGGCGATGCCGCCGCCCTTCTGGGCATTGGCGATGGCGTGCAGGGTGAGCGTGGTCTTACCGGAGGACTCCGGACCGTAGATCTCGACGATGCGCCCGCGCGGGAGCCCGCCGATGCCGAGGGCCACGTCCAGTGCGATCGAACCGGTGGAAATGGTTTCGACCGGTGCCCGGTCGTCGCTGCCGAGGCGCATGATCGAACCCTTGCCGAACTGGCGGTCGATCTGGGCGAGCGCGGTGTCGAGCGCCTTCTCGCGGTCTGCTGCTGATGCCATGGTGGGTCTCCTTCGGTCGTGCGTTTCGGCGCCTATAGGCTGTCGCGAAACACTCACCGGGAGGACCCCGGTGTGTGCTCTGGGACAAGGCATTCGCTGTCTGTCACTGACGAAGGCGACTGTACGCCGCACCCCCGACATTGATCGGGAAGCGCTACGACGGTGGACACTTCTGCACTGACTCCTGCTGGTGAGGAGCCTACCAAAGGTCGAACACGTATTCGAGCACCGACGCGCCGAAACGGGTGCGTCGTCGAAGTCCGGAGGAAGACTACGGGCGCGGCGCCGGCACCCCTGCGCCGAACCAACGGCTCTTGGGCACGTCGGTCTCCGCGCACAGCGCGAGCCAGACGTCGCGCGCCGGAACACCGCCGGCCAGGGCCTGGTCGGCGGTGTTCCCGAGCGAGGTGAGCACGAGGTCGCGGGTCAGCACACGACCGTACGACTCGCCGAATTCGTCTTTCAACGCCTGACGGAATTCACTGAGTCTCACGAAGCCACCTCAACGGCGGGGAAGGAGGGGATGGGGAAGGCCGGGGTCAACGCACCATCATGCCGGTGTCGTACGTCGCGACGAGCTCGTCGGGAACGGTGTCGGGGAAACGATCGATTCCCTCGATGACGGCGAGGCGGTCTCCCACCTCACGCATGATGACCGAGATCGGGGTGTCCAGCGCGTCAGCGACGGACGCCAGAATCTCGGATGACGCTTCCTTCTGGCCGCGCTCCACTTCGCTCAGGTAACCCAGGGCCACGCTGGCCTTGCTGGCGACCTGACGCAGTGTGCGCCCTTTCTGAAGTCGGAAGTCCCTGAGCACATCGCCGATTTCCTGTCGTACAAGAATCATCGGAACCTCCTTCTATTACTTATCAAGTGCAGCCTTATCAAGTAAAGCTACTTCGGTCATGCCGGTGGCGGATGGATAACAGTACTACATCCACCCGACTCCTGCAGACTACCCAGAACGACTGGGGTTTGCTTGTGAATATGTACTGTGTAACCCAGCGTTTACGCGAACTATTCCGTCGGTAACGTGGCTATCAGCCCACGCACAGCTTCGACGGCCGCCCGGACCGTTTTCGCCCGGATCGCGGCGCGGTCACCGGTGAGGGTGAGCAGGACCGCCGAGGATTCGGTTCCGATTGAGAGGCCGAGATAGACCGTCCCCGGTTGCCGGTCGCCCTGGGGGTCCGGACCGGCGACACCGGTCGTCGCGACCCCGATATCCGCGCCGCGGCCGCCGAGGGTGAGCCGCCTGCGCGCGCCCGCGGCCATCTGGCGCGCGACCTCCGGATCGACGGGGCCGTGCGCGGCGAGGAGTGCGGGGTCGACGCCGAGGAGGGTGTGCTTGAGTTCGGTCTGGTACGCGACGATGCCGCCGGCGACGACGACGGATGCCCCGGGGATCCTGATGAGTTCGGCCGCGAGTGCTCCCCCGGTCAGGGACTCGGCCACGGCGATGGTGAGGCCCCGGCTGGTGAGTTCGAAGATCAGGGCCGCGGTCGGATCATCCGCTTCGGTCGCATTCACCGTCACATCGGTCGGCTCGGGCACATCAGTCGGATCGGGCACATCGGTCGTATGGATGGTCACGGCAGGTCAGCCGTCGTGCCGGGACTGGCGCGAGACACGCCGGGCGGCGACGAGGTAGTCGATGCCGGTCGACACGGTCAGCACGAGCGCGACGGCCATGGCCGCGTAGTTGACCCAGTGGATCCAGTCGCCGAGCACGAGCCAGAGCGGCACGAGGAAGAGCGAGATCGCGACGGACTGCATGATCGTCTTGAGCTTGCCGCCGCGGGAGGCCGGGATGACCCGGTCGCGGAGCATCACGAAGCGGAACGCCGTGATGCCGAGCTCGCGGACCAGGATCACGATCGTGACCCACCACCACAGTTCGCCGAGGATCGAGAGGGCGACGAGCGCTCCCCCGGTGAGCACCTTGTCGGCGATCGGGTCGAGCAGCTTGCCGAGGTCGGTGACGAGGTTGTACTTGCGGGCGATCGCTCCGTCGATCCCGTCGGTGGCGATCGCGAGGATGAACAGCACGGCGGCCGCCCAGCGCAGCGCGCCGTCCTGGCCGGCGTCGGCGAGCAGCATCCAGATGAACAGCG
The DNA here is from genome assembly GCF_035018685.1 of Cryobacterium sp. RTC2.1. NCBI lineage: Bacteria > Bacillati > Actinomycetota > Actinomycetes > Micrococcales > Microbacteriaceae > Cryobacterium > Cryobacterium sp. RTC2.1. The sequence goes on along the minus strand of NZ_JASJXJ010000016.1, from coordinate 22,404 downwards.
GGGCGAGCAGGATCCGCACGACCGTGATCAGGTTGGGCAGGTTCCAGTTGCTGGGGTGTGCGACGGGTTCGGATGCTGTGGCCATGATCAGTCCCTGCCGGTGAGGTTCCAGGCATCCTCGTCTGCTGACGACGCCTCTTCCTCAGGGTAGCCCTCGCTCATTTTCGCGACCGGGTCGCCGGCGTAGCGGGGGTCGGGCTGGGAATCGCGGCGGGTATCCGCCTCGTGGGCGGCGTTGGCCTGGCGGGCCGCCGTTGCGGCGTGGTGCTCGTCGTCGGAACCGCGGAGCAGGGCGAGCACGCTCGGGAGCTGTTCGACGGTGACGAGCACGTCGCGGGCCTTCGACCCCTCGGACGGGCCGACGATCTCGCGGGACTCGAGCAGGTCCATCAGCCGGCCGGCCTTGGCGAAGCCGACGCGCAGCTTGCGCTGCAGCATCGAGGTCGAGCCGAACTGGGTCGACACGACGAGTTCGGCGGCGGCGAGGAGCACCTCGAGGTCGTCTCCGATGTCGGAGTCGATCTCCTTGCGCGGCGCCTCCATCGAGACGTCCGGCCGGTAGTCGGGGCGGGCCTGCTGGGTGACGTGCTTGACGACCCGTTCGATCTCCGCCTCGCTGACCCAGGCGCCCTGCACGCGGATGGCCTTGGATGCGCCCATCGGCAGGAAGAGCGCGTCGCCCTGGCCGATGAGCTTGTCCGCGCCCGGCTGGTCGAGGATGACCCGGGAGTCGGTGACGCTCGTCACCGCGAACGCGAGGCGGGACGGCACGTTGGCCTTGATCAGGCCGGTGACGACGTCGACGCTCGGACGCTGGGTGGCGAGCACGAGGTGGATGCCGGAGGCACGGGCGAGCTGCGTGATCCGCACGATCGAGTCTTCGACGTCGCGCGGGGCGACCATCATCAGGTCGGCGAGCTCGTCGACGACGACGAGCAGGTACGGGTACGGCTTGAGGGTGCGCGCGCTCCCGGCCGGAAGCACGATCTCGTTGCCGACGACGGCCTTGTTGAAGTCGTCGATGTGGCGGAAACCGAAGCTGGCCAGGTCGTCGTAGCGCATGTCCATCTCTTTGACGACCCACTGCAGCGCTTCGGCGGCCTTCTTTGGGCTCGTGATGATGGGCGTGATGAGGTGGGGCACGCCGGCGTATGCGGCGAGTTCGACCCGCTTCGGGTCGATCAGCACCATGCGCACGTCGCTCGGCTGGGCGCGCATCAACAGGCTCGTGATCATCGAGTTCACGAAGCTCGACTTACCGGAACCGGTCGAACCGGCGACGAGCAGGTGGGGCATCTTGGCGAGGTTGGCCACGACGAATCCGCCGCCGACGTCCTTGCCGACGCCGATGGTCATCGGGTGGGTGCTGTTCGTGGCCGCCGCCGAGCGGAGCACGTCGCCGAGGGTGACGATCTCGCGGTCGGTGTTCGGGATCTCGATGCCGATCGCGCTCTTGCCGGGGATCGGCGAGAGGATGCGCACCTCGTTGGACGCGACCGCGTACGAGAGGTTCTTGCTGAGGGCGGTGACCCGTTCGACCTTGACGCCGGGGCCGAGTTCGATCTCGTACTGGGTCACGGTCGGGCCGCGGGAGAACCCGGTCACCCGGGCGTCGACCTGGAACTGGGTGAGCACCTCGGTGATCGACGTGACGATGACGTCGTTCGCCGCCGAGCGCGCCTTCGCGGGAGGTCCGGCGGTCAGGGTCGTGTTCGACGGCAGCTCGTACGGCACGGCCGGGTGATCGCCGGTGTCCGGGTGCAGCGGATGCCCGTCCTCGCCGGGCACCGCACCGGTCGCCCCTGCGGCACCCAGGCCGTCGAGTCCCGGAAGCACCTCGGTGAGTCCCGCCGCCGCGGCCGAGCCTGGGCCGCCGGTCGCCTCGTCGTCGTGCAGGCCGAAGTCCGAGCCGCGCGGCACATCGATCTCGCCGGTGAAACGCTTGATGGCGTCCTCGGCGCGGAGCAGGTCCTCGAGTACCTCTGTGCCGTAGTGGTCGCCGCCGGAACCGCCGCCGGACAGCCCGACCGAGAACGGCGTGGCCGGTGTCGGCACCGGGGACCCGTCCGCGGGCGCGATGGCGCTGTCGAAGCCGCCTCGGCCGTCGCCGCCGAGAAGGGTGCTGAGGGGATCGTCGCCGGCCCCGGACGGGCCGTCGCCCGCCTTCGAACCGTGAGCGCCGGCATCCGACACGAGGGCGCCACCGAAGTCAGGGTCTTCCTCGCGCTTGCTGTTGTTGCGACGCCACCAGGGCAGGGCGCTGTTGCCGTCCGGCTCGCCGTCGAGACCGTCGAGTTCGACCTGGGCGGTCTTCTCGGCGCGCTCGAGTTTCGCGGTCTTCGCCGCCGCGCGCTCGTCCTCCGTGGAGAGCTCCGCGCCGAACAGCCAGGCGTAGAGCTCGCGCGAACGCTGGCCGATCCGGTTCGGCGGGGTCTTCGTGATGATCAGCAGGCTCAGGGCGAGCAGCAGGATGATGATGGCGGTGGCGCCGATGGCCGTCGTGAGGGCGATCAGCGGGGCTGCGATCATCCAGCCGATCACGCCGCCGGAGAGGGCGAGCACGTTCATGCCCTGGGTGGGCGTCGGCTGGCCGCCGTAGACGTGGCAGAGCCCCGAGACGGAGACGAGCAGCAGGCTCAGGCCGATGCCGATGCGCCCGTTGTCGTGCACAGAACTGGGCTTGCGGAACAGCCAGATCGCGAAGACGAAGAGGATCACCGGCAGGGCGAACGCGACCCGGCCGAAGAGCCCGCCGAAGGTCCAGGCGTCGAAGTTGCGGGCGATCGCGTTGTCGATCAGGAACCATTCCACGACCGCGCCGGCAACGGCGAGCAGCACGAGGAAGAACGGCAGGCCGTCGCGGCGTTCCTCTTTGGAGAGCTTTTCCGGGCCGAGTGCGCGAGCGGCGGCGCCGGCGACATGGGCGAGGGCGAGCCAGGAGCGCACGAAGAGGCCGGGTTCGGTCTCCGCTGCGGCGAACTTGACCGTCTTCTGTGCTGTGGTGCGGGCAGCCGGCTTGCGCGCGGGCGTACCGCGGGCCGGCGTGGTGCGGGCGCGCCCGGTCGACTTAGTGCTCGTGGCCATGAAGTCCACGGTACCGCCGAGCCACCGATTCCGCGTGAGCCCACGCGGTCCTGGTCGTGGCGCCGCACACGCGAGCGCCTCCGGCGACCCTAGGCCTCGATGACGAGCGGCACGATCATCGGGCGGCGGCGGAACGTGACGTTGACCCACCGGCCGACCGTGCGGCGCACGATCTGCTGCAGCGCGTGCGGGTCGCGGACCCCGTTCTCGGCGGCCTCGCCGAGGGCGGCGCGAATCTTGGGCAGCACCGCATCGAAGACAGAGTCGTCCTCCGCGAAGCCCTTCGCGTGGATCTCCGGGCCGACGATGACGTTGCCGGTCTTGGCGTCGACGACGATGATGATCGAGATGAAGCCCTCCTCTGCGAGGGTGCGCCGGTCCTTGAGGTCGGCCTCGGTGATCTCGCCGACGGTGGAGCCGTCGACGTAGACGTAGCCGAGGTCGAGCTGGCCGACCTTCCGCACGACGCCGTCCTTGAGGTCGAGCACGGTGCCGTCTTCGGCGAGGATGACGTTCTCCGGCGGCACCCCGGTCTCGGCGGCGAGCTTCGCGTTGGCGACGAGGTGCCGGTATTCGCCGTGCACCGGGAGCACGTTCTTGGGCTTCAGGATGTTGTAGCAGTAGGTGAGCTCGCCCGCGGCGGCGTGGCCGGAGACGTGGACCTTTGCGTTGCCCTTGTGCACGACGTTGGCACCGAGCTTGGTCAGGCCGTCGATGATGCGGTAGACCGCGTTCTCGTTGCCGGGGATGAGTGAGCTCGCGAGGATCACGGTGTCGCCGGGGCCGACCTCGACCTGGTGGTCCTGGTTGACCATCCGCGCGAGCACGGCCATCGGTTCGCCCTGGGAGCCGGTCGACATGTAGACGATCTTGTCGTCGGGGATGCTGCCGGCCTTCTTGAAGTCGACGAGCACCCCTTCCGGCACGGTCAGGTAGCCGAGATCGGCTGCGATGGTCATGTTGCGCACCATGGAGCGGCCGAGCAGGGCGACCCGGCGTCCGTTGGCGTGCGCGGCGTCGAGCACCTGCTGCACCCGGTGCACGTGGCTGGAGAAGCTCGCGACGATGACGCGGCGCGGAGCCCGGGCGATGACGTCGTCGAGGACGGGACCGATCAGCCGCTCCGAGGCGGTGAAGCCGGGGACATCCGCGTTGGTGGAGTCGACGAGGAAGAGGTCGACTCCCTCAGTGCCGAGCCTGGCGAACTCGCGCAGGTCGGTCAGCCGGTGGTCGAGAGGGAGCTGGTCCATCTTGAAGTCGCCGGTGTGCAGCACGGTGCCGCCCGCGGTCTTGATCGCGACGGCGAGGGCATCCGGGATGGAGTGGTTGACCGCGACGAACTCGAGGTTGAACGGGCCGAGCCGCTCGGTCTGCCCCTCGGCGACCTGGAGCGTGTACGGCACGATCCGGTGTTCCTTGAGCTTGGCTTCGATGAACGCGAGGGTGAGCCCCGAACCGATCAGGGGGATGTCCGCCCGCAGCTTGAGCAGGTACGGTACGGCGCCGATGTGGTCCTCGTGCCCGTGCGTCAGCACCACGCCGAGAATGTCGTCGAGGCGGTCCCTGATCGGGCTGAAGTCGGGCAGGATCAGGTCGACGCCCGGCTGGTGCTCCTCGGGGAAGAGCACGCCGCAGTCGACGATCAGGATCTTGCCGTCGATCTCGAACGACGTCATGTTCCGGCCGATCTCGCCGAGGCCGCCGATCGGGATGATCCGGAGCGTTCCCGGTTCGAGTGTGGCCGGTTCGTAGACGTCGATGGGCATGGGCCCTCCTCGTGGTTCGGTGTGCTGACTAGCGGGTGGTTCCGGCGATCTTGGGCAGGGCCCCGCCGGCGGCGGCGTTGCGGTCCGGGCGGAAGTTAGAGAAGTCCACACCGGGGATGTTCTTGACGAGGTCGATCTCGTCCTCGATCTCGGCGGCTTCCCATTCCTCCGGGCCGACGAGGGGCAGCCGCACGCGGGGGCTCGTGATGCGCCCGAGGCCGTGCAGGATGTACTTGGCGGCGACGGTTCCGGGCACGTGGGTCATCACGGCGCGCACGAGCGGCTCGAGCTGCTTGTGTGCGGCGGTTGCGGTCTTGAGGTCGCCGGCGTTGACCGCGTCGACCATCTGCCGGTACGGGGTCGCCGCGATGTTCGCGGTCACGCCGATCAGTCCGGTCGCGCCGATCGACAGGTGCGGGAGCACGTTGGGGTCGTCGCCGGAGAAGTAGAGCAGGTCGGTCTGGTTGAGCACGCGGCTCACCTGGGCGAGGTCGCCCTTGGCGTCCTTGACGGCGAGGATGTTGGGGTGCTTCGCGGCGCGCAGCAGAGTCTCGTATGCGATCGCGACGCCGGTGCGGCCGGGGATGTCGTAGAGGATCACCGGCAGGTCGGTCGCGTCGGCGATCATGCGGAAGTGGGTGAGGATGCCGGCCTGGGTGGGCTTGTTGTAGTACGGGGTGACGATCATGTTGCCGTCGGCGCCGGCCTTCTCGCTCTGCCTGGCCAGCTGCATCGCGTGCGCGGTCTCGTTCGAGCCACCGCCCATGATGATCTTCGCGCGGCCGGCCGCGACGTCCTTGCCGACCTCGACGAGGCGCAATTTCTCCGCGTCGGTGAGGGTCGAGGTCTCCCCCGTTGTTCCGGTCACGACGATGCCGTCTGCTCCGGCCGTGATCACGTCGTCGATGTGCTTCGCCACGCCCGCCCAGTCGACCTCACCGTCGGCGGTGAAGGGGGTTACCAGGGCGACGAGGACCTGGCCGAACGGATTCTCAGACATAGACACGTGGACAGGCTATCGCCTTGCCGGCGTCCGGCGGCAGTCCCGGCCGCGTTAACCGGCCTTCTGGGCGCACGACTCGTCGGGATGCCCGAAGATCAGCCAGCCCGGAAGATCGCTGAGGAAGGCCGACCGTACCGCGGCGCTGCGGGCGAGGGTCCAGTCGACGCGCGCCCCGATCTCGGTCTCGTATTTCTCCCACTCGAACCAGTTGATCATGTGCAGCCTGGGGAACCTCGTCGCCGTGTCGGCCGAGAACACCTGGCGCCACCACGCCCGCTTGATCGCCAGTTCCTGGGCCGGATCTCCCCCGGACACCACGAGCGCCGCGGTTTCCGGGATCGCGACGGGTTTGCCGTGCCCCTCGCCGTAGACGCCGTAGAAGTCGGGCGTGGCGGTCTCGTCGCCGGCGAGCCCTGCGTAGGTTCCGGTGAGCTGGGCGGCGAACTTGCCGGGCTCCGGCACTTCGTCCTCGCCCCAGGGGTATGCGGATCCCCAGTGGTACAGGGACATGCCGACCCAGTCCACCACGTCGTCTCCGGGGTAGTACGGCAGGTAGGGGTCGTCCCTGATGGTGAGCGTGCCGTCGCCGTCTGTGTCCAGGGCGGTGAAATCGGGCGTGCCGGGCTTCGCCGCGTACACTCCACCGGCGAAGGGATAGCCGCCGCCGTAGTTCGGCGCCCACATCATCGCCGAACCAGGGGCATCGCGTTTCACGGCGTCCGCGACCCTGCGGAACGCCGCGACATACTCCGTCGGCTGCTGGCCCCACTCGTACCAGGACCCGTTCATTTCGTGGGCGAAGCGCACGACGACGGGTACGCCGCGGTTGTTGAGTCCGCCGAGCAGGGCGCCGAGGTTGTCGGCAACGGCAGGGGTGATGGCGGCGAGACCCGCGCGAGGTTCGAGGGTGAGCAGGAGTTCGCCGCCGTTGGCGAGCACCTGGCCCGCTGCGGCCCCGACGTTGGCGCGGTCGTCCGCACTCATCGGCAGGCCGGAGAAGGAGACGGCGACCGCGGGACGGAGGCCGCTACCGCTGAATTCGGCGAGGGTCTCGGCGCCCCAGTCCAGGTTGACCCCGAACAGAACCCCCGTGTGTGGAACCAGGTCGGCCGTCGATGTGACCGCGCACGAGACCGTCGGAGACGCGGAGCCCGGTGCCGCTGTGCAGCCGGCGAGGAGCGCTACGACGCTGACGACTGCGCCGACTGCGGCGGAATGGCGGAGCGCGCGGGAGGGACGCGCCCGGGAATTGTGAGGCACGGGTCCAACCCTAACGGGGGGTGCCGTCCGTAATCTCTCGTCACACGAAGATTCCTCGCTCGAGTCCCGCGTAACGTCGACCCCATGAACCCCTTCGGCGCCGCACTCGTCGTGGTCGCCCTCGTCGCGGTCGCGACCGTGCTCGGCCTCGTCTACCGCTCGCGCCAGGGGTTGTTCCGCGACGTCGCCGACACCGAAACGACCGTGCTGACCCCTGCGGATGTCGGCAGCCAGGTCCCCTTCGGCCCCGCGGCCACCCTCGTGCAGTTCTCCACGGAGTTCTGCAGCCGCTGCCCCGGCACCCACCGACTCCTCAGCCAGATCGCCGATGGCCGTCCCGGCGTTGCCCACGTCGACGTCGACCTCACGCACCGGGCCGACCTCGCGAACCGCTTCGGTGTGCTGCAGACCCCGACGACGCTCATCCTCGACGGCGCGGGTCGCGTGCACGCCCGCGTCGGCGGCGCGCCGCACCGGGCGGATGTCCTCCGTCACCTCGACCATCTCGCCGGGCCCGAATCGGCGAACCCCCTCACCGCGTCACACCTGCCAGGGAGCCCCCATGCCCAGTGATTCCTCCGCGAACCGCGCAACCACGCCGAGCCCCGCCGCTCCGCCCCGTCGCGCGCCCGTCGACCCCCGAGGCCCGCGGTTCAGCGCCGCCATCACGGCCGTGCTCCTGCTCGTCGTGATCTTCCTCTCCCTGACCGGGGCATCCGTCGCCGCTCTCGTGTTGCTCGCCGCGATCGCGGCGCTCTTCGCCTGGGGAGCATTCGCAGGCGTCGGCCGGCACCCGTACGGCCTGCTGTTCAAGCGATTCGTACGTCCCCGCCTTGCACCGCCCGCCGAACTCGAAGACGCCGCTCCGCCGACCTTCGCCCAGGGGGTCGGCCTGTTCGTGACCGTCATCGGCGTCGTGCTCGGACTGTTCGGTCTCGCCCCCGCAGTCGGGATCGCCGCCGGTTTCGCGTTCATCGCGGCGTTCCTGAACTCGGTCTTCGACTACTGCCTCGGCTGCCAGCTCTACCTCCTGCTCGTGCGCGCCCGGATCCTCAGTCGCTCCCCCGCCGCGGCCTGACGCGCGTGGACCGGGCTCCCTGTCAACTCCCAGACTGAGCCTGTCCCTCTGAGTGGATGCCCGGTTAGGCTGGGGCTTTCACACCCAGGAGGTAACACCATGGCACTGACCAGCGAAGCGTCAACCGTCTGGACCGGAGACCTCAAGTCCGGCCATGGCACCGTCTCACTCGACTCCTCCCACGCCGGCGAGTTCCCGGTGACCTGGAAGGCACGGAGTGTCGGGAGCCCGAACACCACCAACCCGGAAGAGCTCCTCGGCGCCGCGCACGCCGCGTGCTTCTCGATGGCCCTCGCGAACGGGCTCGGCGCGGCCGGGCACACGCCGGAGAACATCCAGACGACCGCTGCCGTGACCTTCGAGGCCGGAGTCGGCATCGTCGGCAGCCACCTGCTCGTCAGCGCGAGCGTGCCCGGCCTCACCGAGGAACAGTTCGCGGCATTCGCCGAGGACGCGAAGGCGAACTGCCCGGTGTCGAAGGCCCTCGCCGGGATCCCGATCACGATCGAAGCGGAACTGGCCTAGGCGCAGGAGCGCCCGATGCGCGTACTGATCGCCGGAGCCTCCGGGCTCATCGGAACCGAACTCGTCCGCCAGCTCGGCGAAGCCGGGCACACCGTCGCCCGGCTCGTGCGCCATCCGGCCACCGGGCCGGACGAGGTGACCTGGAACCCCGCCGTCTTCGACATCGACCCTGCAGCCCTCGACGGGGTCGACGCGGTCGTCAACCTCTCGGGGGCCTCGCTCGCCCGTCTGCCGTGGACGAACGGCTACCGGACCGAGATCCTGGCCTCCCGGACCCACGCGACCCGCACCCTCGTCGAGGCGATCAGGAGGACTCCCACCCCGCCGGCCGTGTTCCTGAGCGGCTCGGCTGTCGGCCTGTACGGCAACCGGCCCGGTGAGATCCTCACCGAACGGTCCGCTCCCGCCGACGATTTCCTCGCTGCCGTCGTCGAGGCCTGGGAGGCCGAGGCCCTGCGCACACCGGCGCCGACCCGGGTCGTCCTGCTCCGCACCGGGCTCGTGATCGCGCGCGGCGGGGCGTTGAAACCATTGCTCCCCCTCGTCAGGCTCGGCCTCGGCGGCCCGCTCGGCCGCGGCATCCAGCACTGGCCGTGGATCAGCCTGCACGACGAGGCCGCCGCGATCGTGCACCTGCTCGGCTCCACCCTCAGCGGCCCGGTCAACCTCGTCGGACCGGCCCCGGCCTCGGCGAACGACGTGATCCGGGCCGTCACGGTCGCCCTGCACCGCCCGTTCCTCCTGCCGGTGCCGGAGTTCGCGCTGACATTCGCGCTCCGTGACGCCGCCCGCCAGCTGCTCCTCGCCGACCAACGGGTGAGCAGCGCCCTGCTGCAGGGCGACGGCTTCGTGTTCCGGCACGGCACGGTCGCCGAGGCCGTCGACGCGATGCTCGCCGAGGCGTGACCCGGCTGCGCGGCTCCACCGAGTGATGTCGCCGCCACGCCCCACCCTCATCCGGGGGTGATATTGCCTCGTTTTCCGCTACGCTGAGGCACAGGTCGCACCATCGTCGAGGGAGGCCGTCAGGCCAGACGTCGGGGGTAGCAGGTGCAGGTTTCCAGAGCACGCGGCTCCCGATCCCGTGTTCGACGGGTGGCCGCAGTGCTTGCCATGGTTCTGGCGCTGGCGCTTCCCCTGGCCACGCCGGCAACGGCCGCACGGGCCACCCCCACAACCTCGGCCACCGCCACCGCTACGGCCACGGAATCGGCAACGGCAACGGCAACGCCGGAACCTGCGCCGACGCCCGCCGTGACGGTGACGCCGGCGCCCGCGACGGACGGCGCTCCCGTCAGCCTCGAGCCGACCGCCGGAGCGTACTTCGGGTCGATCCTCGACTGGAGCGGTGACAGCGCCACCGAGCAGGCGTCCCGCCTCGGCTCCCCGAGCGCTTTCTACGAGCACTCCGTCTCGATGCCGATGTCCGACGCCGACACGAGCTACAGCGCCCAATTCCTGCAGAAGACGAACGGTGCCGGCTCCCTCCCGTTACTCACCATCCGACCGACGACGAGCCTTCTGGCGATCACTGCGGATGCCGCGACGCGGCTGGTCGACGGCATCGCGGCCGCGCGGGGCACCAGCACCGCCCCGCTGTACCTGCGCTTCGCCCCCGACATGAACAGCACCTGGGTGTCCTGGGGACAGCAGCCCTCCGCATACCGCCAGGCCTTCGCCGCCGTCGCCGACGTCGTGCACCGCCGTCTGCCCGGGGCCGTGATGGTGTGGTCGCCGAACTGGGGAGGCGGGTATCCGTTCACCGGGACCCGGGCCGCGGACACCGACACGCTCCGCGAGCTCGACACCAACCGGGACGGCTCCGTCGACGGCGGCGACGACGCGTACGCCCCCTACTATCCCGGCGCCGTCGCCGACTGGGTGGGGCTCTCGGTGTACCACGACGACACCGCGGGAGGCGACGCCCGCAACACCGTTCCGCGCGACGGCGAGCTGCTCGCCCGCCTCGGCTCCCCCGCCGCAGACGCCGCAGGCGACGACGACTTCTTCGGCCGGTATTCGACGGCGACCGGCACGCCGTTCCTCTTGGAGACCGCGGCGTTCTACAGTCCCTCAGCGGGCGGCCCCGGCGAACTCGCGATCAAGCAGAACTGGTGGCGCCAGGTCTTCGCCGCCGTCGCCGACCCGCGATACGCCACGCTCAAGGCCGTGCTCTGGCAGGACACCACGGCGACCCGTGCGGTCGTCGGCGGGACCTTCGTCGACTGGAGCGTGACACTCGGCGACAACACCCGGGCCGCCTTCGCTGCCGACCTTGCCGCAAGCGACCTCACGCTCGGCCCGCTGTTCGCGCCGACGACGACGAACGAGGCCGGGGCATCTGCCACCGGACCGGGGGTGACCATCGGCGGCTGGTGGGCCTGGCTCGTGGCCGCGCTCGTGATCGCCGCAGTCACGCTGCTTTTCGCGCTCGCGGTCGCGCGGCGCGGCCGGTCGGCGCTGAGCTATGACGGCCCGACCGACCGGGACCTGCGCATCGACCTGATGCGCGGCCTCGCGATCGTGTTCGTCGTGGTCAACCACATCGGCCTGGTCTCCCTGTTCCAGGAGATCACCCAGGAGGCCATCGGAATCGTCTCCGGCGCCGAGCTGTTCGTGTTGTTCGCCGGCGTCGTGCTCGGCATGGTCTACCGGCCCAAGATCGCCATGAGCGGCATCGGCGAGGTGGTCATCCGAACCAGCCGGCGCGCCTGGAAGCTGTACTACACCGCCCTCGCCGTAGTGATCCTGATCTTCGCGGTGAGCCTGCTGCCCTTCGTCAACGCCGGCTACCTCACGACGTTCACCGACCAGGGCACCGGGGCGCGAGGCAGTTCGGCGTCGGGCCACGTCTACGACCTCTATGCCAACGCCGGGCAACTGCTGACCTACCCGGTGAACCCGCACATCCTCCTCGACCTGGCACTCCTCCGGCTCGGGCCGTGGCAGTTCAACGTGATGGGCCTGTACGTCGTGCTGCTCCTGGTCTGCCCGCTCGTGCTGTGGGCGTTGTCGAAGCGGTGGTGGGTGCCGGTGCTCGCGCTCAGCTGGGGCTTGTACCTGTTCAACGCGCTCGCGGGGGTGCGTCTGTTCCCCTCCGAGTTCGAGGACTCGTTCCCGCTGCTGACCTGGCAGGTGCTCTTCGTCACGGGAATCGTGGCCGGGTACCACAGTGTCGCCCTGCTCCGCTGGTTCGCCTCGCGGTGGGGCCTCGTGGCCGCTGCGGTGATCGTGCTGCTCGCGACAGCGTTGATGTTGTTCTCCTGGAGCAACCCGTATCTCCCCAGCGCCTTCTCCGTTCGCCTCGGACTCGTTCCTGACGCGCTCTTCCGCTCGATCTACGGCGCATTCTTCGGGCGCACCAACCTCGAGCCCGGTCGTCTCCTCAACGTGATGCTCGTGGTCGTCAGCCTCTACGCCCTGGTCAGCGCATACTGGCGTCCGATCCGGCGCGCCCTCGGCTGGTTCCTGATCCCGCTCGGGCAGGCCACCCTCTACGTCTTCATCATGCACGTGTTCTTCGCCCTGATCGCCGCCAACATCCCGGCGCTCCAGGACGGGAACGTGTGGCTGAACACCGGCGCATACGTCGTCATCCTGGCGCTCCTCTGGGTGATGGTCAGGACGAAATTCCTGTTCCGGATCGTGCCGCGATGAATCGTGCCGCGATGAGAGGGGTGCTCCGATGAGCCGGATGCTGGCACTGCGGATCGTGGTCGTGCTCACGCTCGCGCTCGGTATCAACTACGTGGCGTGGCGCTGGATGTTCTCGCTCAACTGGGACGCGTGGTGGATCGCCGTCGCCCTCGTCGCCGCCGAAACGTACAGCCTGATCGACGTCAGCCTCTTCGGCATGATGATGTGGCGCGCGTACACCCGCCCGGCACCGCCGGCGCCTCCCGCGGACGCGACCGTCGACGTGCTGATCGCCACGTACAACGAGCCGATCGACCTCGTGATGACGACGGCACTCGCCGCGCGGGAGATCACCTTCCCCCATCGCACCTGGGTGCTCGACGACGGCGCCCGGCCGGAGCTCGCAGCGGCGGCGGCGGCAGCCGGCATCGACTACCTCTCGCGGGGAACCGAATGGATCGACCGGCCGCGCCACGCGAAGGCCGGGAACGTCAACAACGCGCTGATGGAGACCCAGGGCGAATTCCTGCTCATCCTCGACGCCGACCAGATCCCCCGGCCGGAGATCCTCGACCACACCCTCGGTTACTTCACCGACGACAAGGTCGCGCTCGTGCAAACCCCGCAGGTTTTCAGCAACGTCACTGTCGAGGACCCGCTCGGCAGCCAGGCGCCCCTGTTCTACGGCCCGATCCAGCAGGGCAAGGACGGCTGGAATGCCGCCTTCTTCTGCGGATCGAACGCCGTGCTGCGCCGCGAGGCCCTGATGCACCTCGGCATTCTCGGGTACGTGCGCGAGGTGGAGGGTTCCGTGCGCACCGCGCTCCGCGACGCGAGCCGTGTGGTGCGGGGTGCCCGCCGGCATCCGGCCGCCCGCAACCCCGCGGTCGCGCACGCCCTCACGGAAGTCACCCACGCGATCAGGCAGGCGCGTGCCGCGATCCGGCGCGACGAGCCGCTCGCCGAAGTCACGTTCGTGCTGCACGAGCGGGTGGATGCCGCGGCCGCCGGCATTGTGGTCGGCGAGGTGACGTCGCTCGCGGACGACCTGCGCGAGATCAGCGAGTTGGCCGGCACACCGGACTCGCCGTACCTCCTCGACATCGATGAGACGGTCGCGAGGCTCGCCACCCGCGAGCTCTCACCGTTCAAGGCGCTCGAGGCCGTACGCTCGGCCCTCGACACGATCGCGATCGACCGCGGCCACGAGGCCCAGCCGGTGATGCCGCTCGCGACCATCTCGGTCACCGAGGACATGGCCACGTCGATGCGGCTGCACGGCCTCGGCTGGAAGAGCGTCTACCACAACGAGCTGCTCGCGGACGGGCTCGCCCCCGAAGACGTGGGCACGATGCTCACCCAGCGGCTGCGCTGGGGCCAGGGCACCATGCAGGTCTTCCTCAGGGAGAACCCGCTGCTGCAGTGGAAGATGAGCCTGCCACAGCGCCTGATGTACTTCGCCACGATGTGGAGCTACCTCTCCGGTTATGCGGCGGTCATCTATTTCGCGGCGCCGATCGTGTTCCTCGTCTTCGGGATCCTGCCGGTGTCCACCAATGCCTGGGACTTCTTCCTGAGGTTCATCCCGTTCATGATCGCCAACCAGCTCCTGTTCTTCGTGGCCGCGCGGGGTATCCCCACCTGGCGGGGCCAGCAGTACAGCCTCGCCCTGTTCCCGGTGTGGATCGACGCCTGCACCACCGCCTTCAACAACGTCGTGCTCGGCATCCCGCTCAACTTCGCCGTGACGCCGAAGACAAGGCAGGCTCACACCGGACCGCAGTGGCACCTGATCAAGCCGCAGATCACGGTGATGGTGATGCTCGTCGTCGCGATCATCGTCGGTTGTGTGCGCCTGTTCGTCAACGGCGCCGAACCGATCGGCACCGGGGTCAACATCGGCTGGGCCGTCTACGACCTCGTCGTCCTGAGCGTGTTGTTCAAGGCGGCCACCTACCAAGGCTTCACCCCTGAGGCCGCACCAGAGGAGCACCCAGAGCAATGAATTTCCGGACTGAAACGATAGCCGGCAACGTGGCGGCCATTCGCGCGGACGGCCGACTCAACATGGTCTCCGCGCCGCTGTTGCGCGAGGTGGTGTCCGCAGCGATCGCCGCGGGGACGGTGCGGATCGTCGTCGACCTGAGCGGGGTCGACTTCATGGATTCGTCAGGGCTCGGAGCCCTCATCGGCGGCCTGAAGGTCGCCAGGCAGGCCGGCGGGGACCTCCGCATCGCCGGTGCGACGCCGCAGGTCGCGCTCGTGTTCGAGCTGACCCATCTCGACCGCATCCTGCAGAACCACGCGACCGCAGAGACCGCATACCGTGACTGATTCCGACACCACCCTGGCGCTCAGCACTCCGCCCGACGATATCGACACCGTGCAGGACTTCGTCCAGCGCGTGCTCGAGCCCCACTCCGACATCGTCGACATCGACCGGTTCGCGTTCGAGACGGCCCTCGTCGAGCTGGCGTCGAACGTCATCCAGCACGCCGCCGCGGGAACCGGCATCACCTGCGTGCTGTCGATCCACGCCGACGACCACGAGCTCAGCGCCCGGATCAGCGACACCGGAACGGCCGGAGCGGTAACGCTGAGCGGACCTGTGCTCCCCGAGGACCTCGCGGAGTCGGGCAGGGGGCTCGCGCTCATCCAGATGCTCGTCGATTCCGTGCACTTCGAACGGGTCGGAGACCTCAACGTCTGGACCATCTCCCGCGCCAGGCATCCGCTGCCCTGACGAATCAGACGGAGTCTTCAGGCGAGAGTCAGGCTGCGGCGCGCTCGAGCGTGATCGCTGTGCGGATGGCGCCGCGGGCGCGTTTCCGGTCCCCGGCGGCGTCGTACGCGAGGCCCAGCCGGAACCAGGCCTTCCAGTCCTCCGGTGCCGCGTCGACCGCGTCGCGGTACTGCGGGAAGTCCGCGTCGGCCGCGTCCCTGACCGGGCGGCCGCTCGCGCGGATCGGCAGGGTCTCGACCGGGAGTTCTCCGCTCGCCTCGAGCAGGCGAACGAGCCTGGCCGAGCGGGATCCGAAGGTGACCTCGAGCACGAGCGCCCAGATCCCGATCAGGGGCAGAACCAGCAGCGCCACGCCGATCGCGATGCCGACGGGTGCGCCACTCTGCAGGAAGAGCACCGCCCGCCACCCGACGAGCACCAGGTAGAAGGCGAGCAGGATCGCCATCATGCCGGCGCCGATGCGGCCCTTCATTCGAAGATCTCGGAGTCGGCGTCGATCTCGGGGACGCTGTCGAGGTCGGGCTCCGCTGCGATCGCGACGATCGCCGCCGGCGGGGTGGGGGGCGCGCCGAGGCCGAGGTCGACGACCTGGTCGAGGCCGACGGTCACGCCGACGGCAGTGCGGGCAGCGTCGAGGGCGAGCAGAATGCCGCGCCGGTACGCGTTGGCGGATAGCGTGTTATGGGAGATCGTGACCGTCTCCCCCGCGCCGCCGAAGATGACGTCCTGCCGGGCGAGCACGCCGTCGAGGCGCAGGCTGTGCACGGGCACGCTCGACACCTGCTGCCCGCGTGCTCGCTGGTCGTTGTGCGGTGCAGACACCGGGCCGAGCTCCGTGCGTGCGAGACCGATGAGCTCGGCGGTGCGGACCGCAGTCCCCGAGGGAGAGTCGACCTTGGCGGCCTGGTGCGTTTCGACGATCTCGATCGAGTCGAAGAGCCGGGCGAGCATGGCCGAGACGGCGGTCGCGACGACGGAACCGATCGAGAAGTTCGGCACGATCACGACGCCGGTGTCACTCCGGCCGCGGATCCGGCGCTCGAGCGTCGTGATGCGGGACTGGGACCAGCCGGAGGTGCCGACGAGCACCCGGATGCCGTTGTCGACGGCGAAGTCGACGACGCTCTGGCTCACGCCGGGCAGGGTGACGTCGACGACGACATCCGCCCCGAGCATGTCGGACAGCGGGCTGCGCGAGTCGAGGCCGGCGTGCAACTCGTACCCGTCGGTCTCCTCGACGAGCCCGCTGATCAGTCGGCCCATCGTGCCCGTAACGCCGACGATGGCCACCCGTGTTGTCATACGACTAATCTACCAAGCGGCAATCCGGCAATCCGGCATCCGGCATACGGGCCCCGCACGACCCGGCGCGAACTGGGCTCACCGGGTTCCCCGACGTAGCCTTGTGGCATGCCAGCCACCCCGAAAGCACCCGGCCCCGTCTTCCGCGAGGTATCCGTGACGGATGCCGGTTCCCTCGCCCTCCTGACGGCCTACTTCAGCGATCGGCAGTCGAGCTTCCCCGTCGAGCAGGGTGCCTACCGAACGACCTTCCCGGTGGCCGGGGACTTCCTGCCGCCGAACGGTGTCTTCCTGCTCGTCGGCGAACCCAGCGGGAACCCGGAGCAGGCCTGGGTCGGGTGCGGCGGCATCCGTCGGATCGGGGACACCCCGGGCGGCGGCGCCCGCTACGAGGTCAAGCACCTCTGGCTGCAGCCGGGCACACGCGGGAGGGGCTGGGGCCGGGCCTTGCTCGCCGAACTCGAGCGGCGGGCGCGATTGTTCGGCGCCGCCGAGCTCGTGCTCGACACGAACGCGAGCCTGCGGGCCGCCGGAGCGCTCTACCGGAGCGCCGGCTTTGCGGATTGCCCGCCGTACAACGACAACCCGAACGCCACCAACTGGTACCGGAAGGGCCTCGCTCGCGACTAGTACAGAGCCCCGCTCGCGCCTGAGAGAGAGTCTCGCTCGCGCCTAGTACAGCAGCGGGTCAGGCAGTCCGGTGCGCATCTCCACGGGCAGGTGCCCGGTGTCGTTGTGGGTGACGAGCGTCCACGGGCGGCCCGGCTTCTGCAACAGCACGGTGAGGCCGCAGTTGGCCTGGTTGATGCTGATCCAGCGCCAGTCCGGAGCACCCAGCACTGCGCGCACGAACCAGCCGATGACGAAGTTGTGCGTGATCAGCAGTTCGTGGCGCTCGCCTCTGCGGGGCTGCAGGAATTCGGCGACGGCGTCGTCCATCTGCGCACGGCCGGCTTCGATCTCCTCCTCGGTGACGGCACCGAAGAACGGGGCGTATGCCGCGGGCGTCTCCGGCGCCATGCCGGTCGGGATGCAGTCGAACAGCAGCGGGGAGGGAACCGGGGTGAGCGAGGGCAGCCGCCCGGCGACGATCTCTGCGGTCTCGGCCGCGCGCTGCAGGGGCGAGTGCCAGGCGTCGGTGAACGGCACGCCGCCGAGGCGCTCCGCGATCAGCTGCGCCTGCCGTTTGCCGCGCGCCGAGAGCGGCCCGTCGGGCAGGCCGTGTTCGGCATCCTGTTGCTCGCCGTGACGAACCAGGTAGATGTAGTGGGGCAACGGGTTCTCTTTCGGTTCGGGGCGTTCGGCCGGACGGCCGGGCGGTACAGGGCCAGGTGACCCGTTGGATCAGGGCCGGACGCCTGGAGGCACGATTCCCGCGAAGACGTCGTCGTCGAGCGCGCCGACGGCGGCGATGGACAGCGGGCCGGCCGCGAGGTCGACGGCGAGGGCCTGCACGTCGTCCGCGGTGACCAGGGCGAGCCGGCGCAGCGCCTCATCGAGGTCGACGAACTCACCGAGGGTGATCTCGGCGCGGCCGAGCCGGGACATCCGGGTGTCGGAGTCTTCGAGGGCCAGCGAGGAGGCACCGGAGAGCTGCCCGTTGGCGCGTTTCATCTCGTCCGCGGTGACACCGTGTTCGGCGAGCCGGTGCAGTTCGCTCAGGAGAAGCTCGGCGACCTGGCCCGCCTTCGCCGGGGTGCAGCCGGCGTACATGCCGAAGAGGCCCGCGTCGGAGTAGCCGGGGGCGAAGGAATAGACGGAGTACGCGAGCCCGCGCTTCTCGCGCACCTCCTGGAAGAGCCTCGACGACATGCCGCCGCCGAAGATGGAGGTCAGCACGCTCATAGTGACGCGGCGATCGTCGGTCGCGAGGAGTCCGGGGAACCCGAGCAGGAGGTTCGCCTGCTCGAGCGGGCGGCGCACGACCGTGACCGCGCTGCCCTGGTGGATCTCGGCGGGTCGCCCGTTGCGGCGCCCGACGGGGGCGGCGTGTTCGCCCAGGTCCCAGCCTGCGGAGTAGAGCGCCCGGGTCACGTCTGCGACGAGCACGTCGTGGTCCACGGCGCCCGCGACGGTGACGACGAGGTCCTGCGGGCGGTAGTTGGCCCGGTAGTGCGCGAGCACGGCCTCCGGGGTGGCCGCCCTGATCGTGTCGGGGTTGCCGCCGATCGGGCGTCCGAGCGGATGCTTGCCCATCACGGCCTCGAAGAAGCGCTCGTTCGCAACGTCCGCCGGGTCATCGTCAGCCATGGCGAGTTCCTCGAGGATCACGCCGCGTTCGGTCTCGAATTCGACCGGGTCGATTGTGGACGAGGTGAGCATGTCGGTGAGCACCTCGACGGCCATCGGCAGGTCGCGGTCGCGGACCTTCGCGTAGTAGCAGGTGTATTCCTTCGCGGTCATCGCGTTGTGCTCGCCGCCGACGGAGTCGAAGGCGATCGCGATGTCGAGGGCGCTGCGCTTGGCCGTGCCCTTGAAGAGCAGGTGTTCGAGGAAGTGGGTGGAGCCGTAATGCCCGGGCGCTTCGTCGCGGGAACCGACGGCGACCCAGTAGCCGATCGTCAGGCTGCGGCTGCCGGGGACGTGCTCGCTGAGAATGCGCACACCGCTCGGGAGGACGGTCCGGCGCACGACGGATTCGCCGGCGGCTCGGAAGGACAACTCGGCGAGTGTGAGGGGAAATTCAACGGCGCTGTTCATGACACCACCACCCTACGTCACGGCACCGACGGCATCAGGGTGCCTCGCGGAACCGAATTCGAGCGGCGGGCGGCGTCGGCGTCAGCGGCCGGCAGCGAGCCCCGTCACCCGCTCGAGGTCGACCATGTCGCTGCGGGTGAGCCGGATTCCGGCGGCCGCGATGAGGGAATCCACCTGGTCGGGCTGGCTGGCCCCTGCGACGGGCGCCGTGACCCCGGCCTGCGCGAGGAGCCACGCGAGCGCGATCGATGCGGCCCCGGTGTCGTGGTCGGCCGCGATCCGGTCCACGACGCTGAGGACCCTCAGCCCGGGCCTGCTGAGGTGCTTCGCGGCGCGGGCATCCCTCGTCGTGCTGTGCAGGTCGGCCTTGGAGCGGTACCGGCCGGCCAGGAAGCCGTGCGCGAGGGAGAAGTAGGGCAGGACCGCGAGGCCCTGGGCCCGGGTGACGAGGGACAGCGAGGACTCGAAGCCTCTGCGCTGCAGCAGGCTGTACTCGGTCTGCAGGGCGACGAAGCGCGGCAGGCCGTTCGCGGCGAGGATGCGGGCTTCCATCAGGCGCTCCCCGGAGAAGTTCGAGGCGGCGAGGTACCGCACCTGGCCGCTGCGCATCAGCACGTCGACGGCGCCGAGGCTTTCCTCGAGCGGCACGGTCGGATCGTCGAAGTGGAAGTGCAGCAGGTCGATGTAGTCGGTGCCCAACCGGTCGAGGGACGCCTGGACCGCGCCGATGATGCTCCGGGAGGACAGTCCGGGGTTGTCC
Source organism: Cryobacterium sp. RTC2.1 (assembly GCF_035018685.1). NCBI lineage: Bacteria > Bacillati > Actinomycetota > Actinomycetes > Micrococcales > Microbacteriaceae > Cryobacterium > Cryobacterium sp. RTC2.1. The sequence goes on along the minus strand of NZ_JASJXJ010000016.1, from coordinate 2,547 downwards.
CGGTTCTTGCCGATCTTGGTGGCGATCACGGTGCTGTCGCGCGCCTTGCGGGAACGCAGCCAGGAGCCGATGATCACTTCGCTCCGTCCGGAGGTGTAGCTGTCCGCGGTGTCGAGGAAGTTGCCGCCGAGTGCACGGTGCCGGTCGAGGATACGGTGGCTCGTCTCGCCGTCCGCGGTCCAGCCGAAGACGCTCGCGCCGAGGGCGACCGGGTGCACGGAGAGGTCTGTATCCGCGATGGTGCGCCGGGCGCCGACGAGAGGGAGGCGCCCGTCCGGCTGGACCGGGATCGAGACGGAGATCGGCGGCGGCCCCTGGAGCGGGTGCGCGGCCACGTGGGCAGAGGCCGGGTGAAGAGCACGCTCGGAATCCTGAATGCCTGACTGGATCATCCGTCACTCCTTACTGCTTACCGCGACTGCTGGGTGTGGCCCCAAAACTGAGAGTAACCCGCGAATCGGCGCACGGAAAGGACACGCCCGAACCGTTATCAAAACGGATGCTGGGCGTCTGCCGCGAGATCGCCGCGCCACGCCGGATAGAGTTGTACGGGAACGATTCCGGTTACGGCCTTCTGAGCAGGCGTGAGCCCGAACGAATCAGCCGCGAAAGAAGGATCCATGACGCAGCCCACCACCGGCGTGCCGACGACCGGCGCACCCGCGACCGAGATCACCGCAGAGGCGCGCAGGCGGCGCACCTTCGCCGTGATCAGCCACCCCGACGCGGGAAAGTCGACCCTCACCGAGGCGCTCCTCCTGCACGCGCACGCCATCACGACGGCGGGCGCGACCCACGGCAAGGCCGGCCGCCGTGGGACCGTGAGCGACTGGATGGCGATGGAGCAGGCCCGTGGCATCTCGGTGACGAGCGCGGCAATCCAGTTCGAATACCGCGACAGCGTGATCAACCTCGTCGACACCCCCGGCCACGCCGACTTCTCCGAAGACACCTACCGGGTCCTGTCCGCGGTCGACGCCGCCGTGATGCTCGTCGACGCGAGCAAGGGCCTCGAGGTGCAGACCATGAAGCTCTTCGACGTCTGCCGTCAGCGCAACCTGCCCGTGATCACCGTGATCAACAAGTGGGACCGGCCCGGCCTCGACGCTCTCGCCCTGATGGACGAGATCCGCACCCGCACCGGACTGCTCCCGACACCCCTGACCTGGCCGGTCGGAGTGGCCGGCGACTTCCGCGGCGTCATCGACCGGTCGACCGAAGAGTTCATCCGCTTCACCCGCACGGCCGGCGGCGCGACCGCCGCAGACAGCGACCGGGTGCCGTTCGAGGTCGCCGCGACCGAGGAAGGCGAGGCCTGGGTCACCGCGACCGAAGAATCCGAACTGCTCGGCGAGGAAGGCCAGGACCACGACGAGGCCACGTTCCTCGCCAACCAGACCACCCCCGTGCTGTTCGCCGCGGCCGTGCTCAACTTCGGCGTGCAGCACATCCTCGACACCCTCGTGGACTTCGCCCCTGCCGCGGAGGCGCGTGTCGACGCGGCCGGCGGGCACCGCCCGGTCGCCTCACCGTTCTCCGGCTTCGTGTTCAAGGTGCAGTCGGGCATGAACGCCTCGCACCGGGACTACGTCGCCTTCGTGCGGGTCTGTTCGGGCCAGTTCCGTCGCGGAATGATCGTCACCCACGCCGCAAGTGGCCGGCCCTTCGCGACCAAGTACGCCCAGCACCTCTTCGGACGCGAACGCGAAGTGGCCGACGAAGCCTGGCCCGGCGACATCGTCGGGCTCGTCAACGCGTCGGCACTCCGGGTCGGCGACTCCATCTTCGAGAGCGAACCCGTCGAGTTCCCGCCGCTGCCGATGTTCGCGCCCGAGCACTTCCGTGCTGTGCGCTCCGCGGACAGCAGCAAGCACAAGCAGTTCCGGCGCGGCATCGACCAGCTCGACCACGAGGGCGTCATCCAGGTGCTCCGCAGCGACCTGCGCGGCGACCAGGCCCCGGTGCTCGGCGCCGTCGGCCCGATGCAGTTCGAGGTCGTCGAGGAACGCATGACGCACGACTTCGGCGCCGCGATCCGTTCGGAGTCGCTCCCCTACCAGATCGCCCGCCGCACCAACCGGGAGAGCGCCGAGATCCTCGGCCACGACCGGCAGGTCGAGGTGCTGATGCGCTCAGACGGGACACTCCTCGCCCTGTTCAGCACCCCGTGGCGGTTGCGCAACACGGTCCGCGACCACCCGGAGCTGATGCTCGAAGACCTCGCCGCCGGCGCCCTGGAGCCGGCGCCCTCGGCCTAGTCATCCCCCGGCGGCATCGTTCACCGGAAGCCTCGTTCAGAACGGGGTGGGGTCGTCGGGTGTGGGGTCGAGGTTCCAGACGTCCACGATCGGGGCTGGTGGTTTCGGTTCGGGTTTGGGTTTCCGGGGTGGTCTCATATCCGCGGAGGGTTCGACGATGTAGCTGTACCCGGCCGGGGAGGTCCATTCGATGCGACCATCGCCGAGGTGCCTCGGCGACCACCGGGTGTAGCTCTTCACCGCGTGGTGATACGGGCAGAGGTGGGCGAGGTTCATCGCGTCGGTCTCC
>NZ_JASJXJ010000015.1:0-37265 GCF_035018685.1 Cryobacterium sp. RTC2.1 | reverse complement strand
AGAGTACACTTTTGGCCCTTAAAACCCGTTCTTAAGGGCCAAAAACGTACTCTCGCGAGCTACCGGAAGGGTCAGGCGGAGAGGGTGGCGGGCTCGGGGACGGGAGTCGCTGCGGGCGCACGGCGACCGTGGGGCAGGGCGAGCCCGATCAGGGCGGCCAGACCGAGCACGGATGCCCCGACGACGATCGCCGGGACCGCCGCATCCACGTAGCCGGTCGGGGTCAGCTCTCCTCCGGCACCCGTGAAGACGGCCGTGAGGACCGCGACGCCGAGCGCCACGCCGATCTCGCGCAGGGTCGAGTTGGTTCCGGTCGCCTTCGCGTGGTCGTTCGGGACCATGTTCGCGAGCACTGCCGTGGAGCTCGGCGCGAACACGAGTCCCATCCCGACGCCGGCGAGGAGGAACGCGGGCACGAGGTCGATGTATGCAACCGTCGCACTCATCTCCACCGCCAGCCAGCCCATCGCGATGGCGAGGAAGGAGAGTCCGAGCACGATCGGAAGCCGGGTGCCCGTTCGCGGACTGAGCAGGCCGGTGAGCGGGGCGATCACCATGGGCGCGAGGGTCCAGGGCATCGTCATCAGGCCGGCCTCGAGCGGGGTGTGCCCCTGCACGATCTGCAGGAACTGGATCAGGATGAAGATGGACCCGAAGATGCCGAAGCTGAAGGTGAGGCCGACGAGGTTGGCGACGGTGAAGCTGCGGTCCCGGAACAGCCGGAGTGGCAGCAAAGGGTCAGGCGTGCGGGCTTCCCAGGCGATGAAGGCCGCGAGCAGGACCGCGCCGCCGGCGAGCGCGCCGAGGACCTCGAGGCTGGTCCAGCCCGCGTCGTTGCCGCGAACGATGCCGTAGACGAGACCGAAGACGCCGACCCCGGCGAGGACGAGACCCACGACATCCGCCCGGACCCTGGCCCCGAAGCTGTTCGGAAGGGCGACCAGGGCGAGTGGGATCGAGATCACGCCGAGCGGGACGTTCAACCAGAAGATGGCCTGCCAGTTCCAGCCTTCGACGACGGCGCCGCCGATGAGCGGGCCGAGTGCGACGCCGAGGCCGGAGATTCCGCCCCAGATACCGATCGCGGCCGGGCGGCGCTTCTCGCTGACCGAGCCGACGAGGAGGGTGAGCGACAACGGCATCAGGGCAGCGGCCCCGACACCCTGGATCGCCCGCGCGGTGATGAGCTGCCAGGGCTCTGTCGAGAGACCGGCGAGCGCGGAGGCGACCGTGAAGATCGCGATCCCGGCGAGGAAGACGGTTCGCCGGCCGAAGCGGTCGCCGATGGCGACGGCCATCAGCATGAAGGTCGCGAAGCTCAGCGAGTACGCGTTGATCACCCATTGCAGCTCCTCGATGGAAGCGCCGAGGTCTCGGTTGATCACGGGGAGGGCACCGGTCACGACGAGGTTGTCGAGGGTGGCCATGAACATGGGGAGTGAGGACGCGACGATGGCGAGCCAGATCGGGACGCGACGCGTGATGGGCTGGGACACGTGGTATCCAATCGAGGGGGCGAAGAAGCACGGAATGTTGTAATCGAATGATTACAAATAGAGACGATAGTTATTCGCGGATACCATGTCAAGAGTGAGTGAAGAATCCGGTACGGCAGCCAAAGAAACGACCACCGAACGAATCCCCGCGGCGTTGCGCAGGGAACAGATCCTGGCCGCGGCGAGCCGCGTCTTCGGCGAACGTGGATACTCCGGTGCCACGACCGACCAGGTCGCGCAGGCCGCCGGGATCAGCCAGCCGTACGTCGTGCGGATGTTCGGCACGAAGGAGAACCTCTTCCTCGAGGTCGTCGCCCGTGCTCTCGACAAACTCATCACGACCTTTCGCGTGGTCCTTGCCGAGCCCCAGCCGGCCGGCGACGACGACGCCGACTCGCTCGTCGCCCGTCTCGGGGCCGCATACGTCGACCTGATCGAGGACCGCGGCATCCTGCTCTCGCTCATGCAGGCCTTCATCACCGGGCATGACCCGGTGATCGGCGCCAAGGCCAGGGAGGGTTTCCTGCAGATCTACCGGATGCTGCGCGACGAAGCCGGGTTCCCCCCGGAGATCATCCGGGATTTCCTCGCGAACGGCATGCTCTTCAACACCCTGCTCGCCATCCGGCTCCCGGACATCTTCGAGGACGACGAGGCCGCCGAGGAGCTGATGCGGTGCGCCTTCCGGGGCAAGCTCGACGTCGTGCTCGACGCGACGGGCTCGCACGCCTCGCACGCCATGTCCGCCCCGACCGGCACTGCAGGGACACACTCATGAGTGCAGACATCGAGCGCGAGACCGAACCCAACGACGAGACGTCGTCCCGAAACAGCGCGCGGGTGCATTCCACCGCGAGCGGTCTCCTCCTCGTCGACAAGCCGCAGGGTTGGACGAGCCACGACGCCGTCGCCCGCACGCGGCGCCTCGCAGGTACCCGCAAAGTCGGCCACGCGGGCACCCTCGACCCGATGGCCACCGGCCTGCTGCTCCTCGGCATCAACAGCTCGACCCGACTGCTCACCTTCATCGTCGGGCTCGACAAGGAATACCTGGCCACGATCCGGCTCGGCTCGGCGACGACCACGGACGACGCGGAGGGCGAGGAAGTCTCCCGCGCGCCTGAGGCATCCGTCGCACTCATCGAGCCCGCGGCCATTGCGGCCGGAATCGGCCAGCTGACCGGGTATATCAGCCAGCAGCCGAGCGCGGTGAGCGCGATCAAGGTCGACGGAAAGCGCGCGTATGCCCGCGTCCGCGACGGGGAGGACGTGCAGTTGCCCGCCCGGCCTGTCACCATCGCCGCCTTCGAACTGCTCTCGAGCACGCCCGTCGACGGCTTCCTCGACCTCGAGGTGCGCGTCGAGTGCTCCTCCGGCACGTACATCCGGGCCCTCGCCCGCGACCTCGGCGCCGGGCTCGGCGTCGGAGGGCACCTGACCGCGCTCCGCCGCACCCGCATCGGCCCGTTCCGTATCGAGAACGCCCAGCCCCTCGCGGAGCTCGACGTCGCCGCCGCTCTCATCAGTCCGGCGGATGCCGCGACGCGTGTGCTCGGGCGCCTCGACCTCACCGAACAACAGGCGATCGACCTCGGTCACGGCAAACGTATCGAGGTCACGACCGAGATCGCGGATACCGGGGCAGCGGGGACCGCGGCTCCGCTCGCCGCGATCGCCCCCGGCGGCCGGCTCGTCGGCCTCGTCGAGCTTCGGGGCACCCAGGCCCGCACCGTGATCAACTTCCCGCCCGACGAGGCCGCAGCGGGGGAGTCCTCGTGATCGAGTGGTTCACCTGGCTCCAGGTCGGTGTCGCGGTGCTCGCCGGCGTGCTCTGCCTGTTTCTCGGGCTGTTCGGCCGGGTCCCGAACGACCTCACGATGGGCGCGACGGCGCTCGTCGAACTGCTCCTCGTCGGGCAACTCGTCGTTTCGATCGCGGCACCCTTCGCCGGGAACACGGCGAGCGGCAGCCTGCTCGAGTTCTACACCTACCTCGTGAGCGCCCTCATCGTTCCCGTCGCCGCCGCCGCCTGGGCGCTCATCGAACGCAGCCGCTGGAGCACGGTCATTCTCGGCGGCGCGTGCCTCGCGATCGCGGTCATGGTGTACCGGATGTTCCAGATCTGGACAGTGCAGGGCTTGTGAGAGTCTCGCTCCCACAAGCTGCGATAATTAACAGGCCATGACCGGACCACAGAGCGCAGCCGAGAACGTCGTCGATGGACCGCAGAAGCGCAGGGTCACCGGCGTCGGACGCCTGCTGATCGCCGTCTACGGGCTGCTCGCGCTCGCCGCGACCGGGCGGTCGTTCGTCCAGATCGCCTCCAAGTTCGACCAGGCGCCGCTCGCGTACTCGCTGTCTGCGTTGTCCGCGGTCGTGTACATCGTCGCGACCATCGCGCTCGTGCGCAGCAGCGGCCGCTGGTACCGCGTCGCGTGGGTGACCATCTCCTTCGAGCTTCTCGGCGTGCTCGTCGTCGGCACCCTGAGCATCGTCGACCCCGCGCTCTTCCCGCACGACTCGGTCTGGTCGGTCTTCGGCAGCGGCTATCTCTTCATCCCGCTCGTGCTTCCGATCCTCGGGATGATGTGGCTCGTCCGCCACCGCCCTGCTCGTCCACAGGGCCCGGCACGACCACAGGGCCAGGCCGGTCGACAGGCCAGCTCGTGAAGGTCCTCTCCGGCATCGGCTCCCTCCCGCTCGAAACCGCCACCTCCGGCTCCGCGGTCACGATCGGGAAGTTCGACGGCGTCCACGCCGGCCATCGCGCCGTGATCGACCGGCTCAAAGACATCGCCGGAACGCAGGGGCTCACGGCGGTCGTCGTGACCTTCGACCGGCATCCGCTCGCCCTGCTCGCCCCAGAGAAGTGCCCGCCGTTCCTGATCAGCGCCGAGCAGAAGCTCCGGCTGCTCGCAGAGACCGGCGTCGACTGCACCCTCGTGCTCGAGTTCACCAGGGACCTCGCGAGCCTGCCGCCTGAGGTCTTCGTCGAGACCGTCCTCGTGAACGGACTGCACGCCCGGCACGTGCTCGTCGGCAGGGACTTCCGGTTCGGCGCGCACGGCGCCGGTGACGTGGCCCTGCTCACCGAGCTCGGCGCACGCTTCGGCTTCGCCGTAGACCTGATCGAGGATGTCAAGCCCGACCGGGTGCGCAGGGTTTCGTCGACCTGGATCAGGGAACTGCTCGCGAGCGGTGATGTGAGGGCTGCCGGCGAACTGCTCGGCCACACCCCGACCGTGCGCGGCGAGGTCGTGCACGGCGCGGCCAGGGGCCGCGAACTCGGGTTCCCGACGGCCAACCTCTCCGCGGAGTCCGAGGGGCTCATTCCTGCCGACGGCGTCTATGCCGGCTGGCTGACCGACGGCGCGGATCGTTACCCGGCCGCCATCTCGGTCGGCAACAATCCGACCTTCGACGGGGTCGCGCAGAAGCAGGTCGAGGCCTACGTATTGGACCGGGAGCTCGACCTCTACGGTCACGTCGTCGAGGTGTCGTTCGTCGACCGGATCCGCGGGATGGTCGCGTTCACCGGAATCGATCCGCTGATCCTGCAGATGCGGGCAGACGTCGACCAGATCCGCACTCTCCTCGCCGGCTCGACCCGCCACTGAAAGCGAGCGCGCTGCAGGGGCTCAGTGCTCAGCGCTCAGGGCTTAGGCCGCGGGGGAGCGCGGCCCGGTCGGTGTGAAGCCTTCCCGGCCGAAGAGGAAGAGCACGATGTTCACGGCCGTGCTCTCGATCACGGCTCCGCGCCCGACGCGCCAGCCGGCATCCGTCGCCACAAGCGTGCGGCGGCGCACGACCGCCTTGACCGGGGTGGGTGCCATCAGCGCCCGGCGCACGGCAACCGCGCCGAGCGCGACCGGCGAGACCTCAAGGGCCCTGCCGAGCGGATGCGCCAGGTCGAGTCCGTGGACGACGACCTCCGTCAGTTCGGTGATGCCGTGCCGCCCCCGGGCGGTCACCCGCCCCGCGGCGTACTCGGCGGCGGTGGTCTGCAGCGACGCGATGAGCTCAGCCGGCTCTGCCTCGGCGGCCCGGCGGCTGAGGGTGTCGACGGCATGGTCCACACTCAGGTTCGGCAGTTGCTCCCGCAGTGCCGTCCACCCGGTGCCGAGCAGCTCCCGCGTCGGGGTCCCGACCCGCCAGACGAGATGCCCGGCCGCGTCGCGCACCCGCCAGCCGCCGCAGAGGCTCGGTGTCTCCCATTCCTCCGCGGAAAGCGTCTCAAGGATTCCGGCGATTCCGGTCAGGGTCGCCGCGATATCCGCGCTCCAGTCGGACGTCGTCCCGGTGTCGTCCACCTGGGGCTTGCGGCTGAACGGCAGGTACTGGGAAATGTCGGGCATGACGTCCAGCCTAGACTCGCCCGGTGAATAGACTTGGCCGGTGAACCCCACCCCGATCCGCGGTCTCTGGGCCGGGCGAACCCTCGCGCTTCTGGGCATCCTCCTCGTCGCGGCCAACCTGCGCACGGCGGTCGCGGCGCTGTCTCCGATCGTCCTGGCGATCAGCGTCGACGTCCCGCTCGGGGCGCTCGCCATCGGCGTGCTCGGCATGCTCCCGCCGGTCTGCTTCGCGGTCTTCGGCATCTTCACTCCCGTCTTCACGCGCCGCATCGGGCTCGAGCGGGTCGTTGTCGTCGCCCTTGTCGCAATCCTCGCCGGTCACCTCCTCCGTGGCAGCGCGGGTTCCCTGACCTGGCTCATCGGCGGAAGCATCGTGACCTTCGCAGGTCTCGGCGCCGGTAACGTGCTGCTGCCCCCGCTCGTCAAGAAGCACTTCCCCGACCGGGTCGGCCTCGTGACCTCCCTCTACGTCACGGTGCTGTCTCTGAGCACCCTCGTTCCGCCTCTCATCGCGGTCCCGGTAGCGGATGCCGCCGGCTGGCGGGTCTCCCTCGGCATGTGGATGATCCCCGCGCTCCTCGCCCTCGTGCCCTGGGCCACCATGCTCGTGCGGCACCGGATGTCGCAGAGCGCCCCGCCGGCGGTTCCGGAGGCCGAGCCGGTGCTGCTGGCCCGCATCGGCCGTTCTTCGATCGCCTGGGCGATCGCCGTCGTCTTCGGGACGTCGTCGCTCAACGCATACGCGCTCTTCGCCTGGCTTCCGCTGATGCTCACCCAGACCGCGGGGATCAGCCCCGGCCAGGCCGGGACGTTGCTCTCCCTCTACGCCGCCGTCGGACTGCCGTGCGCGCTCGTCGTGCCGTGGCTCGCCGTACGGATGAAGAACCTCAGCCTCCTGATCTACGTCGGAATGTTCGCCTTCATCGCCGGAGACGTGGGTCTCCTCCTCGCACCGGGCACGCTCACGGTTCTCTGGGTGCTGCTCGCCGGCCTCGGCCCGCTCTACTTCCCGCTCGCGCTCGTGCTGATCAACCTCCGTACGCGCACCCACGAGGGCTCCGTCGCGCTCAGCGGGTTCGTCCAGAGCGTCGGGTACACCCTCGGCGCCCTCGGGCCGCTTGTCGTCGGCGTTCTGCACCAGCTCACGGGGGGCTGGAGTTGGCCGATCTGGTTCCTGATCGCGACCGGCCTCGCCGTGGGCTTCGCCGCGCGCGTGATCGCCCGCCCGCATCTCCTCGAAGACGACCTCGACCGTTCCCGCTGACCACGTGGGCTGAGGTGTCGCATATCGACGTTCCTGGGCCACGGAACCTCGATATGCGACACCTCAGGAGGGAGTCGGGGGTCGCAGCAAGGCACCGATGCGGCTCTGCTCATGTGAGCAAGTTTTCCCACAACAGTTGAGGCGTGCGTCGACGCGTCCTACGCTGGTTGGGGAGCCAACGGAGGACCGCGTGATCGATACAGATGAACTGTTGTCCATTCGCGCCGCCGAACTCTATTACGAAGAGAACAAGACCCAGGACGAGATCGGCGCCGTCCTCCGGCTCACCCGCTGGAAGGTCGGCCGGCTCCTCGCGCAAGCCAAGGCGAGCGGCTTCATCCGGATCGAGATCGTGCACCCGCGGGCCCGCCGCCTCATCGTCGAGCGTCGCCTGCGGGAACACACCGGGCTGAGCGACGCCGTCGTCGTCTCCGCAGCCGGCGTCTCGACCGACGAGGAGCTGCAGTCCCGGGCGGCCCAGGCCGCCGCCGACTACCTCACCGCGCTCCGTCCGGTTCCGGCGACCCTCGGCATCAGCTGGGGCCGCACCCTGCACGAGGTGGCCCAGGGCCTGAAGCCCGGTTGGGCGCGCGGCGTCAACGTCGTGCAGATCAACGGCGGCGTCAGCCTCAACCGGCGGGAGGGAACGGCCGCGGCGACCGCGGTCACGATCGCGCAGAAAGCGCACGGCTCCGCGACCCTGCTGCCGAGTCCCGCGATCCTCGAGCGCGTCGAAACCAAGCTCGCGATCGAATCCGACCGCGCCGTCGCGACGGTCCTCGACCTGGGCAGCGCGGCATCCGCCTACCTGTTCAGCGCAGGCCAGGCCGACGAGAATTCGGCGCTCGTCGACAGCGGCTACCTCACTGCCGACCAGGTCGCCGAACTCGTGCGCAAGGGCGCCGTCGGAGACATCGTCGGCCGGTACATCAACGCGGACGGCCATATCGTCGACCTCGAGCTCGACGAGCGGACCATCGGCATCCGGCTCGAACAACTGCGCCGGGCACCGACCGCGATCGCCGTGATCGCGGGAAGCACAAAACACGCCGTCGCCCGCGCCATCGTCTCCAGCGGCCTCTGCACCGTGCTCGTCACCGACGAGGACACCGCCCTGGCCGTCTTGGGCGAAACCCACTGACCGGAACGCCCTCAGGCGCCCGGACCCCCGTGACACCCACCACCACCCTGCGAGGACATTTCATGACAAGCATCCCAGTGGTCGCGACCCAGCCGTCGACGAGGTCCCGTGCCCTCGCCCTCATCGGCGGCGAGGCCACAGACGCGAACCTCCGCCGCTACCTGCACGGGATCCCCGGGATCGACGCGGTCGGGCTCGAACAGCGTGCCGCCGCCCTCGGCACGCGCTCGATCAAGACGAGTTCGAAGAAGCGGGCGATCGACACGATCATCGGCCTGATCGACCTGACGACCCTCGAGGGCGCCGACACGCCGGGCAAGGTTCGTTCCCTCGTCGGCAAGGCGCTCACGCCAGACCCCGGTGACCCGGGCTGCCCCCGCGTCGCCGCCGTCTGCGTCTACGGAGACATGGTCCCGTACACCGTCGAGGCGCTCGGCTCCGCACACGCGGCCGGTCGCGACCAGGGCATCTTCGTCGCCTCCGTCGCCACCGCCTTCCCGAGCGGCCGCGCCTCCCTCGCGGTGAAGCTCGCCGACGTGGCCGACGCCGTCGCGGCCGGCGCAGACGAGATCGACATGGTCATCGACCGCGGGGCCTTTCTTTCCGGTCGTTTCGGCCAGGTCTACGACGAGATCGTCGCCGTCAAGGAAGCCTGCCGCCGCGCCGACGGCAGTGTCGCCCACCTCAAGGTGATCCTCGAGACCGGCGAACTCAACACCTACGACAACGTGCGCCGCGCCTCCTGGCTCGCCATCCTCGCCGGGGGCGACTTCATCAAGACCTCAACCGGCAAGATGCAGCCCGCGGCCACACTCCCCGTGACCCTCTCGATGATCGAGGTCGTGCGCGACTGGCATCGCCTCACCGGCGCGAGGGTCGGCGTGAAACCGGCCGGTGGCATCCGCACCTCGAAGGACGCCATCAAGTACCTCGTCGCCGTCGCCGAGACCGTCGGCGAGGACTGGCTCACGCCGAGCCTCTTCCGCTTCGGCGCCTCAAGCCTGCTCAACGACGTGCTGATGCAACGGCAGAAGATGCGCGATGGACACTACTCCGGCCCCGACTACGTGACGATCGACTGAAGGAACCACGATGAGCTTTCTTGACTACGCTCCCGCGCCGGAGTCCCAGGCGCTGCTGCACCTCCGCCCCGAATACGGACTCTTCATCGACGGCGAATTCGTCGCCGGCCGCGGCGAGCCCTTCCAGACCATCAACCCCGCGACCGAGAAGCAGCTCGCCATGATCGCACACGCCGACGCGGCGGATGTCGACACCGCGGTCGCCGCGGCCCGTCGTGCATTCGAACGGCGCTGGTCGACCCTTTCTGGCAGCGACCGCGGCAAGTACCTGTTCCGGATCGCACGTCTCGTGCAGGAGCGCGCCCGCGAGCTCGCCGTTGCAGAGACCCTGGACAACGGCAAGCCGATCACCGAAAGCCGTGACGTCGACATCCCCCTCGTCGCCGCCTGGTTCTTCTACTACGCCGGCTGGGCGGACAAGCTCGACCACGCCGGCCTCGGCGTCAACCCCGCGGCGCGGGGCGTCGCCGCCCAGGTGATCCCGTGGAACTTCCCGCTGCTCATGCTCGCGTGGAAGATCGCCCCGGCCCTCGCCGCGGGCAACACCGTCGTCCTCAAGCCGGCGGAGACCACCTCGCTCACCGCGCTCCTCTTCGCCGAGATCCTCCAGCAGGCCGAGTTGCCGGCCGGCGTCGTGAACATCGTCACGGGGGGCCGCGAGACCGGGCAGGCGCTCGTCGGCCACTCCGGCATCAACCTCGTCGCCTTCACCGGCTCGACAGGGGCCGGCAGGGCCATCGCCCGCGCCGTCGCAGGGACCGACAAGAAGATCATTCTCGAGCTGGGCGGCAAGGCGGCGAACATCGTCTTCGACGACGCTCCGATCGACCAGGCCATCGAGGGCATCGTCAACGGGATCTTCTTCAACCAGGGCCACGTCTGCTGCGCGGGCAGCCGCCTGCTCGTCCAGGAGAGCATCCACGACGAGGTCGTCGACCGGCTCAAGCAGCGCCTCTCGACGCTGCGCCTCGGCGATCCGCTCGACAAGAACACCGACATCGGTGCAATCAACAGCGCAGACCAGCTGAAGCGCATCACCGAACTGTCCGCCATCGGCGAGGACGAAGGCGCCGAACGCTGGAGTCCCGACTGCGACCTGCCGGAGAACGGGTTCTGGTTCCGGCCGACCATCTTCACCAATGTGTCGACGAGTCACCGCATCGCCCGCGACGAGGTCTTCGGCCCCGTGCTTTCCGTGCTGACGTTCCGCACCCCCGAGGAGGCGATCGCGAAGGCGAACAACACGCCGTACGGTCTCTCCGCCGGGATCTGGAGCGACAAGGGCAGCCGCGTCCTCGCCGTCGCCGACCGGCTCCGCGCCGGTGTGATCTGGGCGAACACCTTCAACCGGTTCGACCCCGCGAGCCCCTTCGGCGGTTACAAGGAGTCGGGCTACGGCCGCGAAGGCGGCCGCCACGGCCTCGCCGCGTACCTCCAGCCGGCGGGCAGCGCCGCAGTCGCCGCCGCCCGCCACGCCGTGGCCGTGGACGCCGATCATGCCGTCAAGCCGTCCGCAGCACGAAAGAAGGCCACCAAGTGACCCGCCTCGCCGTCCCCAAGACCTACAAGCTCTACATCGGCGGAAAGTTCCCGCGGAGCGAATCCGGTCGCGTCTATGCCGTGGCGACGCCGAGCGGCGACTTCCTCGCGAACGCGGCGCAGGCATCCCGCAAGGACGCCAGGGATGCCGTGGTCGCGGCACGCTCCGCCTTCGCGGGGTGGTCGCGTGCGACCCCGTACAACCGCGGCCAGGTGCTCTACCGCATCGCCGAGCTGCTCGAGGGCCGTCGCGCCCAGTTCGTCGAGGAGATCGTGCAGTCAGAGGGCGTGTCAGCGTCGGCCGCGGGCCGGCAGGTCGACGAGGCCGTCGACCGGTGGGTCTGGTACGCGGGCTGGGCCGACAAGTACGCGCAGGTCGCCGGCAATGCGAACCCGGTTTCCGGGCCGTACTTCAACATTTCCGTGCCAGAGCCGACCGGTGTCGTCGCTATCATCGCCCCGCAGTCCGGCGGGTCGCTGCTCGGTCTCGTGAGCGCCGTCGCCCCCGCCCTCGTCTCAGGCAACACGGTCGTGGTCGTCGCCGACGAAACCAGGCCGCTCTCGGCGATCACTCTCGGCGAGGTGCTCGCCACGAGCGACGTCCCCGGCGGGGTCGTCAACATCCTCACCGGGTCACCGGCCGAGATGGCGCCGTGGCTCGCGAGCCACGCCGACGTCAACGCGATCGACCTCCTCGGTGCCGGCGACCTCGACTGGGTGCACCTCGAGATCGACGCGGCCGAAACCCTCACCCGGGTGCTCCAGCCCGAATCCGGGGCGGATGCCGCGGCGCCCTCCCTCGCCCGGATCCTCGCCTTCACGGAGACGAAGACCGTCTGGCACACCAAGGGCCTGCTCTAGGCGCGGGGCTACTCCTCGTGGGGGCGGTCGGGGCCGTCCTCGCGCAGCAGGTCTTCGAGTGCCTGGTCGACCTCGTCGAGTTCGGGTTCCGTGCCCGCCGCGACGCTCGCGGCCGTGCTCGTCAGCCGCGCGACGAGCGCCTTCGGGTCGTCGAGGTCCGCTGACGTCGGCAGAAGGTCGGGGTGCGCCCAGAGCGCGTCACGACCGTCGTTACCGACGGCATCCGTCACGGCCTGCCACATCGCGGCGGCCTCGCGCAGCCTGCGCGGACGCAGCTCGAGCCCGACGAGGGTCGAGAACGCGGACTCGGCCGGACCGCCAGAGGCGCGACGGCGCTTGACGGTCTCGTTGATGGCATCGGCGCGGGGGAGCCTGCTCGTGGCCTCGACGGTCACGACGTCGACCCAGCCTTCGACGAGCGCGAGCATCGTCTCGAGCCTCGCGAGGGCGGCGAGCTGGGTCTCCGACTTCGGCGGGATCAGCGATCCGTTCAGGATCGCCTGCCGCAGTTCCTCGGGGTTGGACGGGTCGAAGCCCTCGGCGAGTTCTTCGAGACGCCCTGAGTCGATGCTGATGTCGTGGGCGAAGTCGGTGATCGAGCTGATCAGCCGCAGGCGCAGCCAGCGCGAATGCCGGAACAGCCTGGCGTGGGCGAGTTCCCGCACGGCAAGGTAGATCTGAACCTGGTCGATCGGCACGTCGAGGTCTTCGCCGAAGGCCGCGACGTTCTGCGGCACGAGGGCGGCCTGCTGGTCGGTCATGAGCGGGATGCCGATGTCGCCTCCTGAGACGACCTCGCTCGCGAGCTGGCCGACGACCTGACCGAGCTGCATGGCGAAGAGGGTGCCTCCGATGCTGCGCATCATCTTGCTCGCGCCGGCCATCATGCCCTTGAGCTCCTCCGGCGCCTGGTCGGTGAGGACCTTGGTCAGGGAATCGGAGATGCTGTTCGCGACCGGCTCCGCCAACTGGGTCCAGACCGGCATGGATTCCGTGACCCACTCCTTGCGGGTGAGAAGGCGCGGGACCACCGTGAGTTCGGCGATGTCGGTCACCTCGTCGAGCCAGAGCGCAGCAATGTGGAACGCCTGGTCGAGGGCGGCGTGCTCTGCGGGGGTCACCGAGACCTGGCTCTCGGCCGCCTTGTTCTGGCCCTGCGTGAGCGCTGCGTCCCAGCTGATGCCGCCCTCGCCGTTGCCGCGGAGGGCACCCTGCAACTGCTGCATGAGAGCGTTGATGCTGGCCGGGTCTGCCGGCAGGCCGGCGGCTCCGGCGAGCTGGCTCGGATCGATGGAGGACTTGCCCGACAGGATGTCGCGCAACATGTCCCGGAATTCGTCTTCCGGGTTGGGACCCTCGTCGGGTCGGGAGTCGTCGGGCACTTCAGGCACCTCTCAGTCGCTTGCTTCTACGCTAGTCCGAGACGCCCGGCCCGAACTGGGAAATGACCTACGCTGAGAGGTCTGGTGTCCGCTTGCCGCGAACGCCCGGCATAACCTGGAAGGAGCCCGGTGGCCCTCTTCACCGACGACCCGACGCCATCCGACTCCGGCACCACCTGGGAAGAGCGATCGCCGCGCTCCCGGCGTGCAAGCAAGGCCGGTTGGATCGTGCTCAGCATCGCCCTGGCCTGCGGCATCATCCTCGGCGTCACCCCGGCCCCATACGTGATCGAGAAGCCGGGCCCCGTCTACAACACCATCGGCTCGACCATCTCTGAGGACGGTGCGGACAGGCCCCTGATCACCATCGACGGCGCGGAGACCTTCCCGACCGACGGAACGCTGGACATGCTCACCGTGTCCCTCGTCGGCAACCCGGACAACCGCCCGAGCTGGCTCAAGGTCGCCGGAGCGTGGCTGGATTCCAGCCAGGCCGTCATCCCGATCGAGGCGGCGTTCCCCTCGAACACCACGACGCAGCAGCGCGACGAGGAGAACACCGCGCAGATGGTCAACTCCCAGCAGGATGCGATCGCCGCCGCCCTGACGAACCTCGGCTACACCTACCCGACGATCGTCTCGGTTGTTTCGCTGCCCGACGGTTCGCCGGCGACGGGCGTCCTCAAAGCGGACGACCAGATCGCCACCGTCAACGGCGCCGCCGTCACCGACATCGCCTCCCTCCGTGCCGCGCTCACGGCGAACGGCGCCGGCGTTCCGGCCACTGTCGGCATCGTGCGCGGCGGCGTCGCGCAGGACCTCACGGTCACCCCCGTCGACTCGGACGGCTCCGCGATCATCGGGATCAACGTGAAGACCGAGTATCGGTTCCCGTTCACGGTCACCATCCAGCTCGACCAGGTCGGCGGCCCGAGCGCCGGCATGATGTTCGCGCTCGGCATCATCGACAAGCTCACCCCCGGGCTCCTCCAGGGCGGCGAGAACGTCGCGGGCACCGGCACGATCGATCAGGCGGGCACGGTCGGCCCGATCGGCGGCATCCGCCAGAAACTCGCAGGCGCCCGGAGCGCCGGAGCAGACTGGTTCCTCGCCCCCGCGGACGACTGCGACGAGGTCACCGGGCACATCCCGGACGGTCTCACGGTCTTCTCGGTCACGACCCTCGACCAGGCACTCACCGCGCTGGACGCCATCAAGTCCGGGGCGGACACGAGCGCACTCCCGCACTGCCCCGTGCAATAACGGGGGATACCCCAGCGGCCTTGCAGGGAACTCTGAGCCGGCTTGGGGCCGGCTGGCAGGCCTGCTCCCAGAACCCCTGTCTAGAATGAGGCCTGACCGCCGATTTACAGACCAAGAGGCCCATTCGTGACGTCACAATCCACCGGAAACGCTCCTCGCAGGAGTCGTGCCCCCCTCGCCATTACGGCCGCCATCATCGCGGGGCTGGTGATCCTGTTCTTTGTGTTCGCCGGCCTGTACGCCGATGTGCTCTGGTTCAACCAGCTCGGCTTCCTGAGCGTACTGACCACCCAGTGGGCGGCAGGAGCCGCTCTCTTCTTCGTGGGCTTCCTCGCCATGGCGATCCCGGTCTTCGTCAGCATCCAGATCGCCTACCGGATGCGTCCGGTCTACGCGAAGCTCAACTCGCAGCTCGACCGCTACCAGCAGGTCATCGAGCCGCTCCGCCGCCTCGCCATGTACGGCATCCCCGCTCTGCTCGGCCTTTTCGCCGGCGTCGCCGCCGCCACCCGCTGGCAGGTCGTGCTGATGTGGCTGAACCGCACCGACACCGGCACCACCGATCCGCAGTTCCACCTCGACGTGTCGTTCTACCTGTTCGACCTGCCGTTCTTCCAGGCGTTCCTCGGCTTCGCATCCGCCGTCGTCCTCATCTCGGCCATCGTCGCGATCGCGACCACCTACCTGTACGGGTCGATCCGGGTCAGCGGCCGCGAAATCCTCGTGTCCAAGGCCGCTCGCGTCCAGATCGCCGTCACGGCGAGTCTCTACCTGGTCCTGCAGGCGCTCAGCATCTGGCTCGACCAGTATTCGACGCTCACCAGCACGAACGACCTGATCACCGGTGCCGGCTACACCGACACCCACGCCACCATCCCCGGACGGGCGATCCTCGCCGGCATCGCCGCCGTCGTCGCCATCCTCTTCCTCGTCACGGCGATCATCGGTCGCTGGCGCCTCCCCGTGATCGGCACGGCGCTCCTCATCGTGACAAGCCTCCTGCTCGGCTCCCTCTACCCGTGGGTCGTGCAGCGCTTCCAGGTCGATCCGAGCGCGAAGTCCCTCGAGGCCGAGTACATCCAACGGAACATCGATCTCACCCGGAACGCATACGACCTCTCCGGTGTCACCGAGGTCCCGTACAACGCGACGACGACCGCAGAGCCAGGGGCACTTCGGGCGGACGCGACGACGACCGCCAACATCCGGATCCTCGACCCGGCCCTCGTGAGCGACGCCTTCTCGCAGCTGGAACAGTTCAAGCAGTATTACCAGTTCCCGAAGAACCTCGATGTGGACCGGTACACGATCGACGGCAAGTCCCAGGACACCGTCGTCTCCGTCCGTGATCTCAAGCTGTCCGGGCTCAACGCCGGGAACACCTGGGTGAACTCGACGATCGTCTACACCCACGGGTACGGCGTCGTCGCGGCATACGGCAACCAGCGCTCGGCAGACGGCCAGCCCGTGTTCCTCGAGTCCGGCATCCCGACGACCGGATCGCTCGGAACTTACGAGCCGCGGATCTACTTCGGTGAGAACTCACCGACCTACTCGATCGTCGGGGCCGCGGCGGACAGCAAGCCCGTCGAGCTCGACTATCCGTCCGGCACCGATGGCGCCCAGCAGACCTACACGACGTTCACCGGCAACGGCGGTCCGAAGCTCGACAACGCGTTCAACAAGCTCATCTATGCGCTCAAGTTCCAGTCCGAGCAGATCTTCCTCGCCAACGACGTCAACGACCAGTCGCAGATCCTCTACGACCGCGACCCCGTCACGCGCGTGCAGAAGGTCGCCCCCTACCTGACCCTCGACTCCTCCGCATACCCCTCTGTCGTCGACGGCCGGGTCAAGTGGATCGTCGACGGCTACACGACGAGCGCGGACTACCCGTACTCGACACCGGTCGGCCTGAGCGACGCCATCACGGACACCGAGACGCCCGCACAGCCGTTCGCGCTCGACAAGATCAACTACATGCGCAACTCGGTCAAGGCAACGGTCGACGCCTATGACGGCTCGGTCACCCTCTACGCGTGGGATACCACGGACCCGATCCTGAAGACGTGGCAGAAGATCTTCCCGTCCACGGTCAAGCCCATGAGCGATATGAGCGGCCAGCTGATGAGCCACGTCCGGTACCCGGCCGACCTCTTCAAGGTGCAGCGTCACATCCTGAGCCAGTATCACGTGACTGACCCCGGCTCGTTCTACTCGCACGACGACGCGTGGACGACGCCGAACGACCCGGTGTCGCCGTCGACGAACACGACTCTCCAGCCCCCGTACTACCTCACGATGCAGGTGCCCGGTTCGGAGAAACCGGCATTCACCCTGTACTCGACCTTCATCCCGGACGCGACGGGTACCACGAGCCGGAACGTGCTCACCGGGTACCTCGCCGTCGACTCGGATGCCGGCGCGACCGACGGAGTCAGATCGGCGGAATACGGAAAGCTCCGCCTGCTCACCCTGCCGAAGGCGAACACGGTGCCGGGCCCCGGCCAGGTGCAGGCGAAGTTCAACGCCGACCCGACGGTATCGACCCAGCTCAACCTGTTGAAGCAGGGCCAGTCGAAGGTGCTCAACGGCAACCTGCTGACGCTGCCCGTCGGTGGCGGGCTCCTGTACGTGCAGCCGGTCTACGTGCAGTCGACGGGTGAGACCAGCTACCCGCTGCTGCAGAAGGTTCTCGTGGCCTTCGGTGACCAGATCGCCTTCGAGGACACCCTGAACAAGGCGCTCGACGTGCTCTTCGGCGGCAGTTCGGGTGCGCAGGCCGGTGACACTTCGGTGCCGACCACCGGAACGACGACGCCGACGACAGGCGGCACCACGACACCCTCGACGACGACGGGCAACCCGGCAACGGATGCCCAGCTCCAGGCGCTCCTGGCCGTCGCCAAGCAGGCTATTGCCGACAAGCAGGCGGCGCTGACCGCCGGCGACTTCGCGGCCTACGGTGTGGCGGACAAGAAGCTCTCCGACACCGTCGCGAGCATGCTCGCCCTGCTGGGCCAGTAGCAGACAGCAGCACCGGCCGCGGACAGCATCCGTGGTCGTGACGGCCGGTTCCCCTCGGGGAGCCGGCCGTCCGTGCGTGTGGCACAACGCACGAGCGCCGGCACAGAACCCGCGCAGCATGCACGGCGCCGCGTGGTTCGACTGGGCCTCAAGGCTGTGATAAGCTACTTCTTGTAGCGCGGGGTGGAGCAGTTCGGTAGCTCGCTGGGCTCATAACCCAGAGGTCGTAGGTTCAAATCCTGCCCCCGCAACAGATGCCCCCGGAACCGTAAGGTTCCGGGGGCTTTTTTCATACCCGGAACCGATACCCTCGGTGGATGACCTGCCCCACGACCCGGCCCCTGGCCTACGCCGAGACCGGGCATGCCTGAATGTTCACCATCGACAGGGACGATCCTGCGCGACCGGACGTCCATCGGCTGCTCGACGAGCATCTTGCGGATATGTTCGCCTCCTCGCCGGCCGAGAGTGTCCACGCCCTCGACCTCGAAGCCCTGTCCGCACCGGAGATCCGATTCTGGACCGCTCGGGAAGGCGGCACCCTGGTCGGCTGTGGGGCCCTGAAAGAGCTGACGAGTGACCACGCCGAGCTCAAGTCCATGCGCACAACGCGGGAGGCGCGCGGTCGCGGAGTGGCGGCCGGGCTCCTCTCGCACATCCTCGACGACGCACTCCACCGGCGCATCGGGCGCGTCAGCCTGGAAACCGGGACCCAGGACTCTTTCGCCCCGGCCCGGCGGCTGTACCTGCGCGCCGGCTTCGTCGAATGCCCGCCGTTCGCCGGGTACACCCTCGACCCCAGCAGCGTCTTCCTGACCATCCGGCTCGCTCGGGAGTGAGCCTTACTCCGGTGGGCCGCCGGTGATCGGTCAGTGGATCGCAGCGAGCAGAATGCCGACGCCGACGAAGAGAACTCCGAAGATGCGGTTGAGTACCCGCTGGCCGCGCGCGTCCCTGGTGAAGCGCTGGAATGACCGCGCCGTTCCCGCGAAGAAGAGCCACATCACGAGCACGTCGATCACGATCACCGTGGCTGCCGCGATCAGGTATTGCGGGAGCGCGGGGCGGTCGAGCCGGATGAACTGGGGGAGGAAGGCCAGGAAGAAGACGATCGCCTTCGGATTGAGCAGGTTCACCCACAGGCCGCGACGGAACATCGACCAGCGCGGCTCGTCACGAAGAGCCCGGGCGCTCTCGGCGTCCAGGCTCGGCTTCGCGAGGAACTGCCGAATGCCCAGGTAGACGAGGTACGCGGCGCCCGCATAGCGGATGATGTTGAATGCGACAGGCGAATTGGCGACGAGCAGCCCAACGCCGAGGGCAACGATCGTGATGTGCACGACCAGTGCAGCCTGTTGGCCGAGGATGCCCCAGATGGAGCGGCGGAACCCGGAATTGAGGGCATTGCTCATGGTGTTGATCGCCCCAGCCCCGGGCGTGAAACTGATCAGCGCACCCGCACCCACGAGGGCCAGCCAGAGGGAGAATTGCACCGCTCCAGCCTAGGGCCTGCCTGAACCCGTGGATTGCGGTGGGTTGTGTCAGAATCGACCCGTTCCCCGACGTCGTTGTCCGAGAGAGATGAGTGCCATGAGCGAAGTACCCGTTGTCCCGCACTGGATCGATGGCGCCGAGCACGCCGGGGTGTCCGGCCGTACTTCTCCGGTCTTCGACCCGGCCCTCGGCACCATCACGAAAGACGTCCCCCTCGCCGACGCCGGCGAGATCGAAGCCGCCGTCGCATCCGCCAAAGCCGCGTTCCCGGCGTGGCGCGACCTGTCGATCGCCAAGAGGCAGTCGATCATCTTCACGTTCCGCGAACTGCTCAACGCCCGCAAGGGTGAGCTGGCCGAGATCCTCACGAGTGAACACGGCAAGGTGCTCTCCGATGCCCTCGGCGAGATCACGCGGGGGCTCGAGGTCGTCGAATTCGCCTGCGGCATCCCGCACCTGCTCAAGGGCGAATACTCCGAGAACGTCGCCACGGGCGTCGATGTGTACTCGACCCGCCAGGCCCTCGGCGTCGTCGGCATCATCAGCCCGTTCAACTTCCCGGCCATGGTGCCGATGTGGTTCTTCCCGATCGCCATCGCGGCCGGCAACACCGTGATCCTCAAGCCGAGCGAGAAGGACCCGAGCGCAGCCATCTGGCTCGCCAGGCTCCTCAAGGAGTCCGGTCTACCCGACGGCGTCTTCACGGTCCTGCACGGGGACAAGGTGGCCGTTGACGGCCTCCTCACGCACCCCGACGTCAAGGCGATCTCCTTCGTCGGATCGACCCCGATCGCCCGCTACGTCTACGAGACCGGCACGCGGCACGGCAAGCGGGTGCAGGCACTCGGTGGCGCCAAGAACCACATGCTCGTGCTTCCGGACGCCGACCTCGACCTTGTCGCGGACTCGGCGGTCAATGCCGGCTTCGGCAGTGCCGGGGAACGGTGCATGGCCATCAGCGTCGTCGTCGCGGTTGAACCGGTCGCCGACGAGCTGGTCGGGAAGATCGTTTCCCGGATGACGGCCCTGACCGTCGGTGACGGGCGTCGCTCGTGCGACATGGGCCCGCTCATCACGGAAGTTCACCGCGACAAGGTCGCAAGCTACATCGAGATCGCAGCGGATGACGGCGCGACGATCGTCGTCGACGGTCGCGGCATCGAGGTCGACGGAGACAAGAACGGGTTCTGGCTCGGCCCGACCCTGATCGACCACCTCCCCGTCACCTCGAAGGCGTACACCGAGGAGATCTTCGGCCCGGTGCTCGGCATCGTCCGGGTCGACACCTACGAGGAGGGCGTCGCCCTGATCAACGCCGGTGCGTTCGGCAACGGCACCGCGATCTTCACCAACGATGGCGGGGCCGCGCGCCGGTTCCAGAACGAGATCGAGGTGGGCATGATCGGCATCAACGTGCCCATCCCGGTCCCGGTCGCGTACTTCTCGTTCGGCGGCTGGAAGAACTCGCTGTTCGGTGACACCAAGGCCCACGGCGCAGAGGGCGTGCACTTCTTCACCCGCGGCAAGGCGATCACCAGCCGCTGGCTCGACCCGAGCCACGGAGGCATCAACCTGGGCTTCCCCCAGAACCGATAACAGCCGAAAAACAGGTTGGGGCCCCCCCCCCCCGGGGGGGGCCCCAACCTGTTTCAGTACTGATTCAGCGGGTGAAGACCTACTTGCCTGCCTTGCGGGCCGGCTTCTTGGCGTCCGTGTTGGACTCGGCGGCGGCCGCTGCGGCCGAACGACCGGCACGAACCTCTTCGAACGAGGTGCCGTAGTACGCGGCCTCCATGATGGTCTTCATGTCGGCGAGCATCGGCATCCGCGGGTTGGCCGGTGCGCACTGGTCGCCGTATGCACCCATGGCGAGCGAGTCGAGGCGACCGATGAAGTCTTCCTCCACAACACCCTGGGCCTGGAACGACGGCTTGATGTGCACGGCGTCGCGCAGCTTCTCAACGGCGGTCGCGTACGACTCGATGCCCTCTTCAGGAGTCGAGGCCGGCAGCCCCAGGTGCTTCGCGATCTGCTGGAAGCGCTCGGGAGCGATGTAGGTCTCGTACTTGGGCCAGCTGGTCAGCTTGGTCGGGATCTTGCCGTTGTAGCGGATCACGTGCGGCAGGTAGGTCGCGTTCACTCGTCCGTGGATGAGGTGCATCTGGGCGCCGGTGACGTGAGCCATCGCGTGACAAATTCCGAGGAACGCGTTACCGAACGCCATGCCGGCGATCGAGGATGCGTTGTGCATCTTCTCGCGCGCCTTGATGACCTTGTCGTCGGTGCTGTTCTGCGTGCCGTTGACCGAGGTCTCGATGTTCTCGAAGATCAGCTTGATCGCGTGCAGGCACATGCCGTCGGTGAAGTCGTTCGCGTAGACCGACACGTAAGCCTCTGTCGCGTGCGTCAGAGCGTCGAAGCCGGAGTCGGCGACGAGGAAGGACGGCATTGCGGCGGTGAGCGCGGGGTCGATGATCGCGACGTTCGGCAGGAGTGCGTAGTCCGCGAGCGGGTACTTGACTCCGGAGACCTCATCGGTGATGACCGCGAACGGCGTCATTTCCGAACCGGTACCCGAGGTGGTCGGGATGCAGACGAGCTGGGCCAGTTCGCCGAGGTCGGGGAACTTGAACGCGCGCTTGCGCACGTCGAAGAACTTTTCCTTCATGTCGGCGAATTCGATTTCGGGGTGTTCGTACAGGAGCCACATGACCTTCGCGGCGTCCATGGGCGAACCGCCACCGAGGGCGATGATCGTGTCGGGCTTGAAGGCGCGCATTTCCTCTGCACCCTTCTTGACCGCGGCGACGGTCGGCTCGGGGAGCACGTTGTCGATGATCTGGAGGGACACGCGGTTCTCGCGACGGTTGAGCACGTCGAGGATCTTGTCAACGAAGCCGAGCTTCGTCATGGTCGCGTCGGTGACGATGGTGACGCGTTCGACGTGGCGCATGTCCGCCAGGTAGCGGATGGCGTTCGGCTCGAAGTACGTCTTGGCGGGGACCTTGAACCACTGCAAGTTGTTGTTCCTTCGACCGATCCGCTTGATGTTGATGAGGTTGATGGCCGACACGTTGTTCGAAACGGAGTTGTGTCCGTACGAGCCACAGCCGAGCGTCAACGAGGGGATGAAGGCGTTGTAGATGTCACCGATGCCACCGAGCGAGCTCGGGGCGTTGGTGATGATCCGGACGGCCTTGACGCGGATACCGAATTCCTCGATGATCGCGGGGTTCTCGCTGTGGATCGAGCCGGAGTGGCCGAGTCCGTCGAATTCCACCATCTGCTCGGAGAGCGTGATGCCCTCTTCTGCATCCTTGGCGTGCAGGACGGCGAGCACCGGGGCGAGCTTTTCGCGCGTCATCGGTTCCTGCGGTCCGACGCTGCCGACCTCGACCATGATGATCGAGGTGTCTTCGGGAACGGTGAATCCGGCCTGCTGCGCGATCCACACCGGCGACTTGCCGACGACGGAAGCGTTGAGCTTGGCGCCGCCACAGTTTTCCGAGTGTGCCTGGACACCGAAGATGAACTCTTCGAGGAGGGTCTTCTCCGCCGGGGTCACGAGGTACGCGTGCAGCTTCTTGAATTCGACGAGTGCCTCTGCATAGAGCGGCTCTTCAATGATGACGGCCTGCTCGGAAGCGCAGATCATGCCGTAGTCGAAGGACTTCGAGAGCACGACGTCGTTGACGGCACGCTTGAGCTTGGCGCTCTTCTCGATGAATGCCGGAACGTTTCCCGCACCGACGCCGAGGGCCGGCTTGCCGCAGGAATACGCGGCGCGGACCATTGCGTTGCCACCGGTCGCGAGGATGGTCGCAACACCGGGGTGGTTCATCAGGAGCGTGCTCGCCTCGAGGGAGGGAACTTCGATCCACTGCACGCAGTTCTTGGGGGCGCCGGCGGCGATTGCCGCGTCGCGCACAATGCGGGCAGCTGCGACAGAAGACTGCTGGGCTCCCGGGTGGAAGCCGAAGATGATCGGGTTGCGGGTCTTAATGGCGATAAGGGATTTGAAGATTGCAGTCGAGGTGGGGTTGGTCACCGGGGTGATACCTGCGATAACACCGACCGGCTCGGCGATTTCTGTAATTCCGGTAATAGCGTCGCGGCTGATAATGCCGACGGTCTTAAGATTCTGCATCGAGTTCGTGACGTGCTCGCACGCGAACAGGTTCTTCACGGCCTTGTCCTCGAATACGCCACGACCGGTTTCGGCTACTGCGTGGACGGCGAGCTCAGCATGTTTGCTGAGGGCCGCGACGGAGGCCTTTTTTACGATGTGGTCGATCTGCTCTTGGGTGAAGTCAGCGTATTCGGTGAGCGCCTGCTGTGCTCCCTGAACGAGTGAGTCGATTTGGCTAGCAAGTGACTCAGTGACTGGTTTGTCCGTAATGGTCATGGTGCCCCTCTTCGGCGGCCCAACTTGGGCTTTTCGCCTCTTTAGGCAAGCTTACGACCCCGCGCCGAGGGACGCATCTTTAACGATGGGCAGGGTGCCGGGATTGCGACGTTTCAATTGAGCATTTTGGCTGATTAGCCGTCTGTTTCTCATTCGACGTGATCGGCTGGTCGATTTCTACGATTCGTAGAAATTCCGCAGATTCCACGGCCCGATTCAGCGTCGGCCGAGACCTCGGATTGTCGCGACAGCGAGACCGGCGGCCCGGGCCGTTTCGGAGAGCTCTGCTCCGGTCGTCGACGAGGCAAGGGCGAACCGGACTGCGGTCTGGGCGACCTCCGCGGGAAGCCCCATGGCCGTGAGGGTGGGGGAGGGTTCGTCGCTGCCCGCCGCGCACGCCGAGCCGCTCGAGCAGACGATCCCGTGTCCTTCCAGCTCGAGCAACACGGCCTCCCCGCTCGTGCCGGGGAACACGAACGACGCCGTTCCGGGCAGGCGCTGCAGCGGATGCCCGGTGAGGCGTGCGCCCGGCGCCGCGCCGAGCACTTCTGCGATGAAGGTGTCGCGGAGGGCCGCGACCCTGGGAGCATTCGCTGCGCGTTCGGTCTCGGCGAGCCGCAACGCTGTCGCGAGGGCTACGGCTCCGGCGACGTTCTCGGTGCCGCTCCGGTTGCCGCGCTCCTGGCCGCCGCCATGCTGGACGGGTTCGAGCGGCACCCGGCGACGCAGGAAGAGCGCCCCCGTTCCCTGGGGCGCCCCGAGCTTGTGGCCGGAGATACTGAGCGCATCGACTCCGAGGTCGGCGACGGACAGTGGCAGCCAGCCGGCGGCCTGGACGGCGTCGGTGTGGAACGGGACGCCCTGGACGCGGGCGAGCGTGGACAGATCTCTGATCGGCTGCACGGTGCCGACCTCGTTGTTGGCGTACTGCACCGAGACGAGGGTCGTGGCGGGGGTGAGCGCACGGGCGAGGTCTGCCGGATCGACGAGACCCTGGGCATCCACCGGCAGCAGGGTCACGTCGAAGCCGTGCAACCGGTGCAGGTAGTCGCAGGATTCGAGGACCGCTTCGTGCTCGACCGCCGAAATGATCAGGTGCCGGCCCCGCGGCGCGGCGAGGGCGATGCCCTTGATCGCGAGGTTGTCGGACTCGGTCCCGCCGCTCGTGAACAGCACCTCGGCGGGTCGGCAGCCGAGAACGGCGGCGACCGTTGCGCGCGCGTCGGCGAGGGCGGCCGCCGCGGCCTCGCCGACCCGGTGGTGGCTCGAGGGATTGCCGAAGCCGGTGGTGAGCAACGGCCAGATGGCCTCGAGGACTTCGCGGCGCACGGGCGTCGTCGCTGCGTTGTCGAGGTAGATCACTCCGGGCTCCTTGGGTGTCTGCTGGCGGTCGGCGGTCAGTTCCGGACGGCGCCGTCGAGTTCGGTGCCGGCGACCACGACGACGTCGAGGCCGAGGTCGAGGGAGCGCACGCTGTGGGTGAGCGCGCCGACGGAGATGACGTCGACGCCGGATAACGCGATGGCCCGGACCGTGTCGAGGTTCACGCCGCCGCTCGCTTCGACGATGGCGCGGCCTGCGACCAGGCGCACGCCTTCCGCGAGCCGATCGGGGTCGAAGTTGTCAAGCATGATCGTGTCGACGCGGGCCGCGAGCACGGCTTCGATCTGGTCGATGCGGTCCACTTCGACCTCGAGGTGGGTGGTGTGCGAGATCCGGTCGCGCACGAGCAGGAGCGCCTCGGTGAGGCCAAGCCCGCCGGACTGCAGGACGGCGAGATGGTTGTCCTTGGCCATGACCGCGTCGGAGAGGCTGAAGCGGTGGTTGTGGCCGCCGCCGTCGCGGACGGCGGTGCGTTCGAAGGCCCGCAGCCCCGGCGTGGTCTTGCGGGTGTCGACGATGCGGGCGCGGGTGCCGGCGGTCTCGGCGACGTACCGGGCGGTGAGCGTCGCGATGCCGCTCATCCGCTGCACGAAGTTCAGGCCGATGCGTTCGGCCTGGAGGATGCCCCTGGCGGGGCCGGCGACCTCTGCGAGCACGTCGCCGGTCGCGAAGGGAGTGCCGTCGGTTGTGAGCAGCGTGACCGCGATGGCGGGGTCGGTGAGCCGGAAGGCGGATTCGAAGACGGCGCTGCCGCTGAAAACGCCGGGTTCGCGGGCGACGAGCCTCGCGGTCGCCGTGGCGTCTGCGGGGATGAGCACCTCGGAGGTCAGGTCGCCCCAGGGGGCGTCCTCGTCGAGTGCGGCGCGCACCACGGTGTCGATGGCGGTGGTGCTCAGCATGCGATGGCCTCCTCGGCCTCTCTGGCGCGTTCAGGGGATTCGAGCACGAGGAACGGATCGTCGGAATCGGCGGGTCGCACCCACGCCTGGCTGTGGGCCAGCTCCGGCCGGCTCTCGGGGAAATCGGCGCGGTAGTGCGCGCCCCGGGATTCCTCGCGGGCGAACGCGGAGGCCACGGTGACCCTCGCCAGGTCGAGCAGGTTGGCGTCTTCGACGGCGCGCACCCGGTCGGCCGGGGTCGCGTCCTGACCGGCGGGTGCCGGGTGCTTCCAGCCGGCGAGGGCAGCGGATGCCGCGGCGAGCCCGTCACCGTCGCGCAGCACACCGGCCGCGTCCCACATCAGGCGCTGGAGTTCGGCGCGGGCGACATGCGCGCGGGGGCCGTCGACGGCCCTGGCGGGAACGGGCGCGGCGGCCGGGCCGCTGGAGGCCGGCACGGGCGGCAGGCGCCTGCCGTCGGCGTCGACCTGGCCAGTGCCGAGGGCGCGCACGGCTCGGTCGGCGAAGACCGCGGCCTCCAACAGGGAGTTCGAGGCGAGGCGGTTGGCGCCGTGGGTCCCGGTTCGTGCGGTCTCGCCGACGGCGTAGAGGCCGGGCAGTGAGGTGCGGCCCCACAGGTCGGTGCTGACGCCACCCATCCAGTAGTGGGCGGCGGGTGCGACGGGGATGGGCTCGACGGCCCAGTCGATCCCGGCGGCGAGGCACGCGGCCGTGATCGTGGGGAAGCGGGTTTCGAGGAGTTCCCTGCCGAGGCCGGTCGCGTCGAGGAGCACGGGTGTGCCGCCCTGGGCGGACATTTCGCGGGCGATGCTGCGGGCGACGATGTCGCGGGGGGCGAGTTCGGCGCCGGGGTGGATGGCGAGCATGAAGCGCTCGCCGCGAGCGTTCAGGAGCACGGCGCCCTCGCCGCGGACCGCCTCGGAGACGAGCGGGGTTCCCGGCACCGCGAGGGCGGTCGGGTGGAACTGGTAGAACTCGAGGTCGGCGATCGCCGCGCCGGCGCGCCAGGCCGCTGCGACGCCGTCGCCGGTCGCGAGCGCGGGATTGGTGGTGTGCGGGAAGAGCGAGCCCGCCCCGCCGGTGGCGAGGATCACCGCGTCGGCGTCGGCCCGGTGCACGAGCCCGTCCGGTCCGAGCAGGGAGGCGCCGGTCACCCGGTCGCCCGCGACGAGGAGGTCGACGAGCATGGTGTGCTCACGGAGCTGGACGCGCGGGATACCCGGGGTCTGGGCCGAGCGGGCGGCCCGTTCGCGGACGGTCGAAACGAGTGCGGCTTCGATCGCGGCGCCGGTCGCGTCCCCGCCGGCGTGCAGCACCCGAGAGCGGGAGTGGGCGGCCTCGAGCCCGCGCGTCACGCCGGAGTCGTCCTTGTCGAAGTCGACGCCGAAGCGGATCAGGTCGCGGACCCTGGCAGGCCCTTCGCCGCAGAGCACCTCGACGGCCGCCGGGTCGCAGAGGCCTGCCCCGGCGCGGAGGGTATCGAGGATGTGCAGGTCCACCGAGTCGTCGGGGAACATGGCCGCGGCGATGCCGCCCTGGGCATAGCGGGTGTTGCTGTCCGGGAGTCCCTGCTTGGTGACCAGGGTGACGGAATGACCCGCGTCGGTCGCGCGCACCGCGGCGATGAGTCCGGCGAGGCCGCTCCCGATCACGAGGATCCGGAGCGATGGTGCGACGGGTGCGATCGGTGCTGCGGGCGTCACGCGCGTGCTCCGCTCACCGGTGCGCCGACGGGAGGACGCGCGGCAAGCATCCGCTCGAGGGCGACCCTGGCGTTCGTCGCGTCGGTAGCGGGGACCTCGATGCGGTTGAGCACGGCGGGCGGCTGCCCGGCATCGCCGACGAGGGCTTCGAGCACCCAGGCGAGATAGCCGGAGTGGATGCGGTACATCGTCGAGCACGGGCAGACGACGGGGTCGAGGCAGAAGATGGTGTGCTCGGGGTGCTCAGCCGCGAGGCGCTGCACGAGGTTGATCTCGGTGCCGATCGCGAAGGTCGACCCGGCAGGGGCGGCCTCGATGGCCTTCTTGATGTAGTCGGTGGAGCCGTATTCGTCGGCGGCGTCGACGACCGCCATCGGGCACTCCGGGTGCACGATGACACGCACCCCGGGGTGCTCTGCACGGGCGGTGGTGATCTGGTCGACGGTGAAGCGCTTGTGCACACTGCAGAATCCGTGCCACAGGATGACCTGGGCGGCGTCGAGTTCGGTCCCGGTGCTGCCGCCGAGTGGCTTGCGCGGGTTCCACATCGGCATCCGCTCGAGCGGGACGCCCATCGCCTTCGCGGTGTTGCGGCCGAGGTGCTGGTCGGGGAAGAAGAGCACCCGCTGGCCGCGTTCGAAGGCCCACTTCAGCACGGTCTCGGCGTTCGAGGAGGTGCAGACGATGCCGCCGTTGGCGCCGCAGAACGCTTTGAGGGCCGCCGAGGAATTCATATACGTGACCGGGATCACCGGGACCCGGCCGGAGGCATCCGCCTCGGTTCCATAGAGTTCTTCGAGCTGTTCCCAGCAGTCGGTGACCGAGTCGATGTCGGCCATGTCCGCCATCGAACACCCGGCGGCGAGGTTGGGCAGGATGACCGCCTGGTCGGGCCCGGAGAGGAGGTCTGCGGTCTCGGCCATGAAGTGCACGCCGCAGAAGACGATCGCCTCGGCATCGGGGCGGCTCTTCGTCGCCTGCGCGAGCTGGAAGGAGTCACCGACGAAGTCGGCGTGCTCGAGGACCTCCGAGCGCTGGTAGAAGTGCCCGAGAATCACGACCCGGTCGCCGAGGGTGGCCTTGGCCGAGCGGATGCGCGCGTCGAGTTCCTCTGCGGAGGCGGTCCGGTAGCGCTCGGGCAGGGCACCCTGGCGCGGGGACCCGGTCGGGAGCACATCGCCCATCGAGGACCCTGGGCCGTAGCCGGGGGTGCCGGAGTCGAATTCCCAGGGGCCTGCGGCCAGCTGCGGGCTGCAGGTGCTTCCGGGCGCGGTGCCCGTGCTGATCAGACGAATGGTGCGGTCGACCGATGCGATGGTCATGCTGTAACTCCTCGATTTTCACAAAAAGCGTTGTACACGGTGATTCAGTTCGTGGTGGGGATGGCGGCGGTCGCGGGTTCCGGCCCGAAAGGATCCGGTTCGCCCTGTCGTCCGGAGTCGTTGTACCGGTAGAGACGGGGCGGACGGTGCCGGGTGCCCGCGACGCGTTCGCCGGTGTCGACGATGGAACCGGATGCCTCGATCGTGCGACGGAAATTGGCCGGGTCGAGGGACTTCTGCAGCACGGCCTCATGCACGTCGCGCAACTGGGAGAGCGTGAAGGTCTCGCCGAGGAAGGCGTGGGCGATCCGGGAATACTCGACCTTGGTCCGCAGCCGCCAGAGGGCGTACTCGACGATCCGGTTGTGGTCGAAGGCGAGCCGCGGCAGGCGGTCTGCGGCGAACCAGCGCACGTTGTCGCCGACGACGGCGAGGTCGGCCTCACCGGACTCGACGAGGGCCCAGTAGACGACGGACACCACGCGGCCGCCGGCAGAGCGGCCCGGATCGCCGAAGGTATAGAGCTGCTCGAGGTACCTGGGCGCGAGGCCGGTTGTCTCGTGCAGGGTACGGGCGGCGGCCGCGGCGAGTTCCTCGTCGCCGGGCAGCCCGCCGCCCGGCAACGCCCACTGGTCGAGGTATGGGTCCCTGGTGCGGCGGACCAGGGGGAGCCACAGCGTCTTGAAGTCGGATTCCGCGTCGGAGCGCAGGGCGAAGATCACGGTCGACACGGCGAGTGCGACAGCGGCTTGAGCGCTCATGGGGGCATCCACTAGGTAAAGGTCAGTATGACTCTAACTGGGTGAACCCATCATATAGTCATTCTGACCCGAAGTCGCCCCCGACTTCGTTCCTGTTCCGAATTCAGGAGTAGGACTGGTCTGAACCGGTTGATCGGCCGGTTTCCGGCGTCAAGATGGCTCGACTCCTGAATTCGGAACGCGCGGCTCAGTTCTTGGCGGCGGCAACGACGGACCGACGGGCGCCCTTGCCCGTGAGGCCCCACAGGGTGACGCGGGCCATCGCTTCGACGACGATGCTTCCGCTCATCTTGGATGAGCCGAGCACACGCTCGACGAAGGTGATCGGCACTTCGACGACGGTCAGGCCGGCCCGCACGCTCGTGAGCAGCATGTCGATCTGGAAGCAATAGCCCAGGCTCTCGACGCTCGCGAGGTCCATGCGTTCGAGGGCATGCGCCGTGTAGACGCGGTAGCCGCCTGTGACGTCGTGCTGGCGGAGCCGGAGCACGAGGCGTGAGTATGTCGATCCACCGCGGGACAGCGCGCGGCGGTGCCACGGCCAGTTCTGCACGGCTCCGCCAGGAACCCAGCGCGATCCCATCACGACGTCGGCGGTCTTCGCCGCCGCCAGCAGGTCGGGGAGCTGCTCAGGCTGGTGCGAACCGTCCGAATCGAGCTGCACGAGCTCGTCGTAGCCGCGGGACAGGCCCCAGCCGAAAGCCTCGAGGTAGGCCGCTCCGAGGCCGTTCTTCTTCGTGCGGTGCAGGACGTGCACCTGGGAGTCCGCTGCGGCGATGGCATCGGCGAGCTGGCCGGTGCCATCGGGGGAGGCGTCGTCGACGACGAGGATGTCCGCGGCCGGGACGCTCGCGCGCACCCTGGCCACGATCGGATTGATGTTCTCGCGTTCGTTGTAGGTCGGGATGATGACCAGTGTCTGTGCCATGAAAACTACCTTGTCAGTTCGGTGATTGTTGTGTGTACGACCGTGGCCGTTGAGGCGACGGAAAATCCCAGGTCTTGCAGCGTGTGCAGGTCGGTGCCCGCTTTTTCCTCACTGCTGCCCGAATACTGCACCAGCCATACCGTATCGGTGCCCGCGAGTGAATCCAGGACGCTCGTGAGCGGCCGGGTGGTGTCCCAGAGCGATCCGGTGTCCCCATAGGCCGTGTCGAGGGTCACGTCGCGCAGCCCGGTGAAGGATGCGGGGTACAGGTGCAGCGCGAGCCGCGGCTTCCGTGAGGGCCGCACGCTCTCGTCGAACACGATCGCGTCTCCGGGGTGCGCACCGGCCTGGACGATGGATGCGGCCTGGCGCCAGTCGCTCCCGGCGTTCTTGGCGTACGGGCCGCGCTGGTCGACGTAACTCGGCACCACGGCGACGACGAGCAGTACGAGTGCCGCGATCCCGGCCCAGCGGGGCCTGATCCAGGCCACGGCGATCCCGAGCGCGATTGCTGCGGCCGGCGTGCAGATGGAGAGGTACCGTAGCGAGTACATCGGCGTGACGACATGCGTGCCGATCAGCAGAGCCGCACTCGGCACGAGCATCCAGGCGAGCATCACGCCCAACGCTGCCCTGTTCCGCTCGAGGGCGCGCACCCTTCCGCGACTGAACCAGGCGAGAACGACCGCGAGCAGGATCAGAGCCCAGGCGATGACCGCCGCGGGCACGTTGCCGAACCACTGGTTGACGGCCGCGTCGAGCACGCCCGTCTGGGCTCGCCGCCCGATGAACGAGAGCTGGTCCTTCTGGCTGACGCCCGCGAACAGGACCGGGGAAGCGATGATGAGACCGACGACGGTCGCGCCCGACCAGGCCATCAGCTGTCCGCGTCGCCGGGCCCGATCGGGCGCGAGCAGGAACACCGCGATCCCGAGTACGGGGACGAGAAGCGCGACGTAGAGGAAGACATAGATTCCGAGGGCGAAGAGCGCGGTGAAGCCGATCCAGAGCCAGCTCTGGGTCGACCGGCTCGCCGTCCCTGCGCGGACCAGATGCACGAGCAGCACGACGAGCCACACGGCGATAGCCGTCGCGAGCGCCGTCGATCGCGCCTCTGCGCCCATGTACGTCACCCGGGGAAGTACCGCGAAGACGAGGGCTGCGATCCAGGCGACCCTGGCCTCGGTCAGCATTCGGGCGAGGACGAACGTTCCCGCCGTTGCGACACCGATCGCAATCGCGCTCGGGAGCCTGGTGGAGAACTCGGACGCACCGAAGAGGTCGATCCAGAAGTGCAGCATCAGGTAATAGGTGCCATGAACGGCATCGATCGTGCCGAGCATCCGGAACAGGGAGGGCAACGAACGCTCCGCGGACATCACGCTCGCGGCTTCATCGCCCCAATAGGACGGGTTCCAGGCCGCCGCGGCGGAGATCAACAGGCCGAGAACACCGACGTACAGCGGGGCCAGCTGCCGGTGGGTGGGCCAGGATCGCCGCTGCGGGCGCAGCTCTGGATCATGGGTCACGGGCAGATAAGTCACCCCATTACGTTATGCCACCCGGTCGGGGGTTTCCCGACGACCCGGTGTCGGGCGCCTGCGAAGGCTCTCAGTTTGGCGCTGTCGTCAGGCCCGCGGGCCCTGTCCGGTGCGGGTGCTGCGCGGCAGACGGATGTCGATGGCCAGGCCCGTCCCCGTGTTGCGCAGGCTGATGGTTCCCTTCGCCCGCGTCACGATGGCGTGCACGATCGCGAGGCCGAGCCCCGACCCGATCGAGCCGCTCGCGCGGGACTGTTCCGGCCGGGAGAACCGGTCGAAGGCCACCGGGATGAACGATTCCGGCATGCCGGGCCCCGTGTCCACGACGCTCAGCATGGCACCCTCTGCGAGGCTGCGGAGCGTGACGGTCACGGCGCCGCGGCCGCCCATGGCGTTGATGGCGTTCGAGATGAGATTGTCGATGAGCTGCCCGACGTTGGTCACCGAGATCGCATAGCGGCCGGTCGGATCCTCGCCCTCGATCTCGTAGTCGACGTCGAGATCCTCCCCGTTGCGAACCACCCTTGCGCGGTCGACCGAGGCCGAGATCTCGGCGATCAGGTTCTCCCAGCCGCACTCCGGCGGGGCCTGCTGGCTCTCGAGCTTGGACAGTTCCAGCAGGTTCGTCGCGAGCCGGGAGAGGCGGTCCACGGTGCGGGAGGCGTCGTCGATGTCCGCCTCGAGGGCCGGAGCGTCGCCGGAATTGAGATGCGCGAGCTCGAGCTGCGCCTTGAGCACGGCGAGGGGAGTGCGCAACTCGTGGCTCGCATCCGACACCACCTGCTTCTCCCTGTCGAGACTGCGGCGCAGCCGGGAGATGAAGTCATTGAGCGTGACCGCGAGGCGGCTGACCTCGTCCCTGCCCGCCGGGACGAGCAGTTGCGCGGACGACCCGGTCGTGCTCAGGCTCTCCGCCTCCTTGCGCAGCCGGTTCACCGGGCGGAGGGCCGCGCCGGTGAGCAGCCACGAGGCGAGGCCGAATCCCACGGTCAGCAGCACGGTGCCCATGATGAGCACCCGGCCCAGTTCGTCGAGCAGCAAGCCGAGTGCCTCCTCGTTCCGCGCCGTGATGACGACCCAGTTGCCCTGGTTGGTCACGGCCGTCGTCGCGGCGACAAGGTACCTGGCGTTGCCCGCGTCGATCGTCTGCGGCGTCTCGCCGATCGTCGCGAGCTCACTCACGCGTTTCCGCAGCGCCATCGGCAGCGAGGACTTGGAGATCTGGCCGTCCGGACCGACGATCGCGATGAGCTGGCCCTCGCTCGGGCCGTCGATGGGTTCTGTCGGGTTGCGGATCAGGTCCGTCACGATCGGGGCAGCGTCGCTGTGCAGCAGTGTCGTCGTCGTCTCGATCAGGATCGCCTGGACCTCGCCGCGGAAGAACACCGCTGCACCGCTGAACAGGACAGCGGCGATCACGAGACTGCCGACGGTGATGCGGGCCCGGATCGACAGCCCTGGCAACCTCATGGACGTGCTCCGCTCACTCGACGAGTTCCACGGCATACCCGGAGCCGCGTACGGTCACGATCCGCATCCCGGCCGCCGCAGAGTCGATCTTGCGCCGCAGGTAGCTGATGTACTGGTCGACGATGTTCGGGTCGATGTGTTCGGTGCCGTTCCAGATCTCTTCGAGGATCGTCGTGCGGTCGACGGTCGTCCCCGCCCGGCTGCACAGCAGGCGGAGCAGCGCGACTTCCTTGGGGCTCATCGAGACGGACCGGCCGGCCACGGTCACCTTGAGGTCCCGGGAATCGATGGCGAGG
Source organism: Cryobacterium sp. RTC2.1 (assembly GCF_035018685.1). NCBI lineage: Bacteria > Bacillati > Actinomycetota > Actinomycetes > Micrococcales > Microbacteriaceae > Cryobacterium > Cryobacterium sp. RTC2.1. The sequence goes on along the minus strand of NZ_JASJXJ010000015.1, from coordinate 3,653 downwards.
TTGCCGAGTTCGAGGCTCAGCGGTGTTGCCATCGACTGGCGTCTGAGCAGGGCGCGCACCCGGGCGGTGAGCTCGAGGAAGGCGAAGGGCTTGGTGAGGTAGTCGTCCGCGCCGCTGTCGAGCCCGAAGACCCGGTCGTCGACGGTGTCCCTGGCGGTCAGGAGCAGGACCGGCATGGTGTTGCCGGAGTCGCGGATGCGCCGACAGATCTCGAACCCGGTCATCTGCGGCAACATCACGTCGATGGCCGCAAGGTCGAATTCGTTGTTGTTGATCGCGATCAGGGCATCCATCCCGTTCCCGACCCTGACGATCTCGTAGCCCTCTGCCTCGAGTCCGCGTTCGATCAGCGCGCCCATTTGTTCGTCGTCTTCCACGACCAGGATCTTCGTCATGCCCGCCCCTTTTGCTCGTACGCCGCTACCTCTTCATGCTGGCACGTTCCCGGTGCGGAGCGTGACCAGTCTGAGGGTTCCGCTCCAATCGCGCCGCCCTCGTGGCTAGGCTGACGCCATGGTCGAAACCCCGCCTGCCACGCCAGCGCCCGCCCGGACGGTGCCTGTCGACCCGACGGCCGTCGGTGTCGCCGTCGCCCAGTTCGTCCCAGGGGCCGACCGGGAGGCGAACCTCGCCGAGGTCGCCCGCCTGGCCGGCATCGCGGTCGACCGCGGCGCGCAGCTCGTCGTGTTCCCCGAGTATTCCGCGTTCTTCGAGCCGACCCTCGGGCCCGCGTTCGTCGCGGCCGCCGAGCCGATCGACGGGCCGTTCGTGACGGCGCTCGCGGCGCTCGCCGAAGGCCTCGGCCTCGTCATCGTCGCGGGCATGCTCGAGGAGGCCGTCGGTGCCGGACGATTCTTCAACACCATCGTGAGCGTCGGGCCGACGGGCGAGCTCCTCGCCCGCTACCGCAAGCTGCACCTCTACGACGCATTCGGCGAGCGCGAATCCGACTGGGTGCTGCCCGGCGCGATCGAGCCGCCGCAGACCTTCTCGGTCGGAGGGCTGCGGGTGGGGTTGCAGACCTGTTACGACATCCGCTTTCCCGAGGTCACCCGGCGACTCGTCGACGCGGGTGCCGAGCTCGTGCTCGTGCCCGCCGAATGGGTGCGGGGCCCGCTCAAGGAGCAGCAGTGGCGCACCCTCCTGACCGCGCGCGCGATCGAGAACACTGTTTATGTCGCCGCCGCCGACCACGCCCCGCCGATCGGCGTCGGCACGAGCATGATCGTCGACCCGATGGGGGTCGAACTGGTCACGATCGGCGAGACGACGGATGTCGGCCTCGCCTGGCTCACCTCGGCTCGCCTCGGGCAGGTGCGTGCGGTCAACCCCGCACTCCGGCTCCGGCGCTTCGGGATCGTCGAGGTCTAGCCGCCGGGGAGCCTCAGCCCTCGGTCGCGATCGTGTCCTGGGAGGCCGCTGCCGCCCGGGAACGGAAACCGGGTTCCTTGCGCATCACGTGGTCCTGCTCGGACATCGCCCGCTCCTCTCCCGTGGCGACGAGTCCCTGGGAGCTGTTCGCCGAGCGGGTGAGCTGGGCGAGCCACAGCGGATTGATGGTCGGCGGCTGGCCGCCGGAGAACTTGAAGTACAGCGGGATGGCCGGGTGCAGCCAGGCGGAACTGCGACCGTCTCCTGCCTCTGCGGCGTTCCGCCAGGACAACAGGAAACTCTCGCCGCGGCGTAACTTCTGCACGATCACGATTTGCAGGTGCGCGAGGATCCGGTCGTCGAATTCGACGGTGACCCGGTCATACGTCAACGAACCCATGGGGCGCCGCTTTCAGTCGGTGAACTCTCGCGCGAACAGCAGACCGCCCTTGTGGGGCATCCGCTGGGTTCGCACTTTAAGTGTGGTCGTAATTCCCGGTCAATACAAGGGAATCGTCAGGCCTCGGCGGTCGCGGCCGGCACCTGCTCGACGATGCCGTGCAGCACGAGGTCGATCTCGGTGCGGAGCGAGTCCGGCAGGCTCTCCATCGGCTCCCGTCCCAGCCCGCATCGGATCAGGGCGAGGTGGAGCAGCGAGAAGATACTGCGTGCCGCAAGCGCCGGGTCCACCCCCCGCCGGAGCCGCTCCGATTCTCCGGGGGTCTCCGTCCCGTAGCCGCTGAGCACGGTCGCGATGGTGGCCTCGAGCCCGTCGACGAGCTCGAGGGCCTCGGCGCGGTAGGTCCCGGTGGGCTCGCCGCACAGGATCTCGCGCTGGTAATAGGCGGTGTTCTCCGGGTGGCGCGCGGCGGAGGTCAGCAGGGGGAGGAGGAGGGCCATGATCGCGTCCGTCGGGGCGAGGGATGCGTCCGCCTTCGTTGGATCGTGCCGGGTTCCGGTCAGGGCCCTGCGCCACTCGTTGTTGAAGACCATCAGGAGGAGCTCGGGCTTCGAGCTCGCGTACCGGAAGAGCGTCCCCGCCGCGACATCCGCGCGATCGGCGATGTCCTGGGTCGTGACGAGCGCGTAGCCGCGCTCGGCGAAGAGATCCTCGGCGGCCGCGAGGATGCGGCCCTGCTTGTCACGCTTGTTGCGTTCGCGGCGGCCAGGAGTGGCACTGGCGGCGTCGGCGTCGGCGTCGGCAACGGCGGCGGCACCGGCGGCCGGTGTCGTGCCTTCGTCTGGTCGGCGCACGGGGATCCTCACTCTGGGTCGGCTGCTTCCCGGGACGGTGCCACGGGGTTTTCTCAATCGTAGATTCAATCAGCTGATTCCAATATAACGGAGTACGCTCATTTTTGAGTAGAGTACAGATTCATTGAACCCGAAGAGAAAGGTGGCCATCATGGGTCGCGTTCAAGGCAAAGTGGCACTGATCAGTGGCGGTGCCCGCGGAATGGGAGCATCACACGCGCGGCGGCTGATCGCGGAGGGAGCGCAGGTGGTCATCGGAGACCTCCTCGACACCGAGGGCGAGGCCATGGCGACCGAGCTCGGCCCGTCCGCACGCTACGTGCACCTCAACGTCACCGACGCAGACGACTGGTCTGCAGCTGTCCTGTTTGCTGTGGAAACCTTCGGCGGGCTGGACATCCTCGTCAACAACGCCGGAATCGCGAGCGCCGCGCCGATCGAGAGCTTCCCGATCGACGTCTGGACCCGCACCATCGAGATCAACCTCACCGGTACGTTCCTCGGCATGCGGGCCGCCATCCCTGCGCTCTCACGCCGCGGCGGCGGCTCGATCGTCAACGTCTCATCGGTCGAGGGCCTCCTCGGCAGCGCGGGCCTGCACGCCTACGTCGCGTCGAAGTTCGGCGTGCGCGGCATCACGAAGTCGGTCGCGCTCGACGTGGCGCCCCTCGGCATCCGCGTGAACTCGATCCACCCCGGCTTCATCGAGACGGCCATGACGAAGTCCCTCGACGTCGACATGGTTGAGATCCCGTTGCGCCGTGGCGCCAAGCCCGAGGAAGTATCGAGCCTGGTGCTGTACCTCGCGAGCGACGAGTCGAGCTACTCGACCGGCGCAGAGTTCGTCATTGACGGCGGCCTCACGATCGGCATCCCGCACAACTGATCGTTCACGTCCCCGCTCCGCCCGGCGTGCCCGCGAGAGTACACTTTCGGCCCTTAAACCATCGGTGTGCTGTCTCGGGACGTCCCTGACACTTCATGTCTCGGGACGTCCCTGACACTCGGGTCGGGATGTTGCGGGCTCG